>JAEZKY010000341.1 GCA_023435985.1 Bacillota bacterium
TTATAAAGCTGAGATAGTACAAATTTTAATTCAGCATCATTTCTTGGACTCTGAACTTTTATAATATCTTTTTCTCTCATTGGAATTTGTCTTTTAATCAATGCTAACTCCTGTGCACCTTTTTGAATTGCTTGTCTACTTGCAATTTGTGTTTTAGTATCTAGCGCGTGTACTGTAGCACTGACTGGTAGCCCACCTCTTCCTAAAATCATTTCAAATTCAATGTCTTGAATTTTTCTTTCTGGGAAAAGTGATTCCCCTAGCATTACTGCTGTTTGTCTTTCTGCAAAATAATTAATTAACTCTTTTGTATTAAATACTTCATCTACTCTTGGCATTATTAATTCCTCCTCTTAATTACATAAATGTTATTTTAGACAATGCGGCTTTAATAGCGGTTATAGCTTTAGCCGAAAATCCATCTAAAACTCTATCTGCTCTTAAATATCCTTCAACAATTACAGAACATGGCTGATCTCCATTAGTTACATCTACTGTTCTATAAATAATTCCAATTGGTGTACTTGATAAAGATTCAGCACCAGTTTCACCGGTTTGAGTCACAACCTTTCCATCCGCATCTATTAAACTTCCAGATATAACATACTTTTTCCCATGTTCATCGCCTTCAGTTACATTTGATGCTAAGACAGTTCCACTAAAAGTAGCTAAATTTGCATCGCTATATAATATCTCCATTTCATTTTGATAAGTTTCTGATTTTACATACATAAGATTTCCTCCTTATTATTTAGCCCAAGGATCACTTGTAGCTGCACTTGTTTTATTTGCTTCAGCTGCTAATGATGCTCCAATACTAATTGATTTTCCATCTTCACCAGCTCCAGGCACATAAGATTTTGATTTCATTCTTTCATTTACTGCAGATTCAAGACCTTTTGACCAAGTATCAGCAAAACCATCTAAATTAGTTTTTGTTGAATCTAAATCATCGCCTAAGAATCTTTCTACAAATCCAGTTGGCAATTTCTTTTCAGCTGCATATTTCATTGCTTCTGCTAGTAAATCTTTTCTTGCATTAGCAGCTTTTTCATCTGCTAATTGTTTTTCTAAATCTAATAATTTCTTTTGGGTTGGATCAGTAATTAACTCAGGATATTTTTCTTTTATAAATGGTTCGAGTTCTTTTTCTAGATTATTTTTTTTCCAAGTTTCAAGAGCTTTATTATGATGTTTATCCTGCTCACTCTCAATATAGGCCTTAAAATCCTTATCAGATTTAATTTTTTCTTTAAATGCATCTAATGTTAATCCACTTGATTTGAAAGTTTCTTCAATGTCAGTTCCATTAAGTAATGAATTAATATCTTCATCATCTTTTGTTGCTTCGATTTTCTTTAATAATTCTGCTTTCTTCATTTTTCTATTCCTCCTATACTCTAGACCATAAGACATGCCCTAGAACATTATTTTTTATTGTTTTATTTGTACCCCTTGCACACAAAATGTCCACAAGACGTAATTTTGAGTAAAATAAAAAGCCTTATTTCTAAGACTTAATTATTTTCTAATTTTCTGTAAATATATCTCTTGCACTTGTAATTCACATACTATATTAATAGTAATACTTCTTCAAATTTAATTTTCAATTTCTCTCAAATAAAATTATGGTAACTAGTTTTCTTTCATTGCAGTCTTTTGTAAAATCAACGGCCTCCTATTATAGCGATTCATTTTCGTAACTATATCCAAGTACTGCTATAGATGTTAATTGAACAGAGGTTTCTTGCCAAGGATCCATTACACTATCATTTCCTGTTAATATAGGATGAAGATCTGGATTTTTCTTTTGCCAAATGTGCCATAGACGATCTACTTCAGCATGATGTAACCAAAATACTGGATCTGTAGGAGAATACATTATATTATTCATAATTCCACCTATCCAAGCATGCACTTGATTATGGGCAGGAAGTGTAGAATTATCTGCCCTTCTGCCGAAACCTTCTAACCCGTAAGTAAATTTAGAATATCCATCTACATTAGCTTCAGGAAGTTGTTGCTCAAAGCCATTAATGATGAAATCAATGTCATTAGCCGAAGGTTTTAAGCTAGGTGGAGCCAACCTACGAGACGGTACTGGATTCCCCGTTACTGGATCAGGTGCAGGTAAAAAACCTTGTAGCCATTCAGGAAATGGGTCAACCCATCGCCAATACGGAATAGTTATAAGTGTTTCTGCTTGTGGACGCAATGCACGATCAGCATTTTGTAATGCTTCTTCAAATGCTAATAAATAACGTCTATGCCACGATAAAAATCTTAATAATCCAATTTCGCCCATACTACCATGCATATTATGCGACATATCTGCATGTATTTCAGTTATAGTCTTATAAATCCCATCTTCAATTAACTTATTGACTGCATTCTTAAACGCTACTATGTCGTTCTCTACAAAATTTTTCTGATCTTTACGTATAAGCTGAGCAGTTGATTCAGTAACCTCTCTTGTATCTTTCAATTTAGTTTCTTCAACGAGACGATTATTTATAATTAAATCTTCTAGCTCACTACCAATTTTTTTTGAATCAACAGTAACTTCTGAAAAAAAATCCACATGTTCTTTTGCTGTATGTACCAAGTCAGTTCACACTCCCTTAAACTATAAGTTATATAGTATATTTTCTTTATGTTTTATCACAGATAGTATTCACTTTAGATAAATAATTATACATATATTCATTTCTTCTTTGAGATGGTATGTTAAAAATGGTAAAAGAATAGTTGTTAGTTACAATATATTTAAGCTTATTTAAATCTTTCTTTAACATCTTTATTCCTCCTATCCTCTAGACCACCAGACATGCCCTAGAACATAAATATTTTTAATTATTGGTACCCCTGCTTTATCGCTCACAAGACGTAATTTAAGCAAAATAAAAAGCCTTAACGCTGGCTTTGCGAGATATTCAGATCACCTCCTTATTTCTTTTTTATGGCATCTGCAATACAGTCTACACAAAACACAATTGTTATACAGATAATTATCAATTGTAATGTACTCAATATTATCAGCTCCTTAATTTTAAGCATAATAAAAGCACCTACTTAGTTGAGTAAGTGCTATTTATTGGTTTGCTTATATATTTGATCGTATATTTCTTGAATTTTTTTACCATTTTCATTTAGATAATCTTCATTATCAAATCCTATTTCTAATTGTAAATCTTCAATATAATCGAGTAAGTCAATTTTAGTATCTACATCTAGTTCAAAATAAACTTTGCTTTCATTCTGTTGCTCTTCTTTTTTACCTTGAATTGCTTCACTTATTTCTTTATCTTTTATATTTTCAACCATATAATTAAACAAATTTTTATCTAAAGATATTTTATACATTCTTCAACCTCCTCACCTTATCATTGTCTGTTAGATTACTTTGACATTATTATACTTCAGTTTTTAAAAATCTTCCAATGTTTTAGACATTTCTCTTCCTAAAATATTTTTATATTTCTCATATAGTTCTTATTCCATTCCTGATAGCTTTGCCAGTTAATATTTTGCTTAGTTTCATTATCAAGTCTCATCTTAGGATGCCAATCTTTATTAGGCAATGATACATAAACACATCTGCAGAACGGATGCTGAGGAATTAGTACTGGTTTTTTGTCAATATCAAAGACTTTTGCATCATACGGTGCACATTTACTGCAAACATGTCCATCAAGTGTAGCTAAATACATAACCTTCTTAATCCCATGTTCATGCTGCCATTCATCATTTGCGCCTTCCTGCACTCTGCAAATATTATCTTGAACTAATCTTTTGGTTTCATGTGCATTAGTATCATATTTATCTATAATTTTTTGCTCAATTTGATTAACATTAGTTTCACCTTTAAGAAATTTTTCAATTTCATCCTGTAGGGTTATACACATATCATTTTTATTAGTATAAAGCCTTTCATTCCAAAGCTTACCATCAACTTTAGTATTTATTATTTTTTCTAAAGCTTCATCACTAAGCTGAGTTAATTTAAAATCTGCTCCTAAACTATAAATATAATTATTAGTATTGAATTTTTCTTTACCTACACTAGTTAATATATCTTTAGTCAAACCAGATTCAAATTCCAATTCCGACTTAATATTAGATACAATCAAATCGCTTAGCTCTGAATATAACTTTTTCTTATCAGCTGCATTTATGTTTAAAATATTATCAGCAATATTATAAGAAAGTAATATCTTTGCAATTTTACTTAGCAAATCATCCCTATTATTAATTTGCCCTCTATAGACTTCTTTTAGTTTTACCTCATTCTGATCGTAAAGCTCTTTAGCAAACTCCAATGTTTTATCACTAAAAAATTGTTGTTTTGGAGTAAGTTTTTTCTTATCCATTATTACCAACTACCTTATCCAAGCTTGTTTTTGGCCAATCTTCTTGCTGTTCTTGTTTAACCTTTTCACCTTCAGCTACTTTATTAGTTATAAAACTATATCTTCCTCTCATGGTATCTTTAGATATAACACCTTCTGGAGTCTGATTAAACATTTGAGCTGTTGCTAAATCATCTGTTGGAATGTTTGGAGTATATAAAGCTTTAATATCCTTATAATCATAATTTTTATTCTTTTTAAGGTTTAAATACATGCATAAGAATCTATTTCTATTCTTAATTATGTTTGTATGAGATTTAATTTCTAAATTACATTTATTCTCCAAAGCTATCAAACGAGATCTTAAAGTTATTCCACTAAGATTACTCTGCAGCTTCTCATTATGATTTATATGGCAAGCTATTTGATACATTGTATCCACCTGCCTATCTAACGTATTTTGGATAAAAGTATCATTAATATTTTTGATAAGCCATTGAATTGTACTATTTTTATCTTTAGTATTCAGAACACCTAACTTTTTCATATCAGGAATCTGTTCTTTGTTAACTTGACAACCTGTAAAAACTAAATATGCATTTCTAAAATCACTTATTTCATTACTTATGTCACTAAAATTTGTCTCAAATGCATCTTGAACTCCCTTAATATCTTTATACAAGCTATCATGGTATTCCTCTAATGTTAATTTGCCAACACTTACTGGAACTTCTCCAAATACGTTCTCCGTTGGATCCATAATCGAATTAAAATGACCATCATAATGATAAATAAATTCATCAGTATAAACATCGACATAAGTGTTTATATTATCAAAATCATTTTTAAATGCATGTATAAAAAATAAAACCTTACCTGAAGCATTATCTACATATGCATATCCTTCAGTAGGTTTTATAATTTTGCTGCAAAGATCAGCATCACTATTTAAGTAATATATCTCATATACTTTAGTAAATATAATCAAATATTTCATAAGATCAGTATCATGAAGTTCATCCCAATGAGCTGTATAATATTCAATATCTTTAATTATATCAGGATTATTTTTTCTCGACTCATATGTTATTGGATTTCCTACTGTATATGATACTTCTTCTTTGATAAATTTCTTGATATAATTTGTATTTATCTTTAAATTAGATCTTTCACTTACAAATAAATATTTTTTCATTGCATCGGTATTGCCTTTATAATACTCATACATCTTATTATAAATTTGTTTATATGCATAATAGGTACCATAAATCTTTTTAACTAATGCTAAATGATCTGGGATATTCAAATCTAATAATACTTGCTTTGTAACAAGTTTTTTTATCAAATCACTAAAATTCAACCTCATCACCTCCTAAAGTCCAAAGGATCTTCTATCTAAAATTTGGATTATGCTAACTTCTTCTATTTTATCAATTCCTATTAAAAATTCTGCCATTACATCGGCAGCATCATCATGGGTAGTAAACTTTTGTCCCGCAAATTCCATTGCTTGTTTAGTAAACTCATCATCTTCTTCAGCAAAAACAATCTGACCTTTATTAACATATGGAATTGCAGTAGATATTTTATCATCTTTATTTTTCTTCTGTTGTTCATTAATAATTTCAATATTTCTATATTTTAAAATTGGATGTTCATTTATAAGTTTTTCCAAGGCGAAAGCATCAGCACCGTTGAAAGTATTTTTTTCAATACTAACATGAGTTGCTTCAGGGTATTCAAGTAGCAATTCAATCATATGTCCAATATACTTATCAAATTCTTTCCTAGCATTAATCTTGGCTAATTCTGCTTTTCTGGCATATTTATTTCCATTAGTGCTATCAGAACCAACTAAAAATGCACTATAATCATTCTTTTTACCTCCACTTGCAGCTGGATCCGCTAAAATCATAGTTTTTATAAAATCATGTGTTTCAATTTCTTCTCTAGTTTCAGTATGTATTGATTTAAACCACTTCTCACCAATGCTATCAACATCACCTTGAACTTCTTGTTTAAATGAATTAGGGTTTTCATAATAATCTAATGCTAATTCTAAACATGTCCAAAATTCTTCCCAAAGTATAGGAAATTGCATCTCTTCTTCATGCTCATAATAAAATTCCTTTGCATCTTCCTGCCTTGTATCATTCTTAAAATCAAAAAGAATATCCTTAAATTGCTTCCATAGGCCAGTCGTGAATAGATGATCAACTCCATTAGTTTTTTCACCTTTTTCATTTACAACATCATCAACCAAGACACCTTTTTCCTTTTTAAAGGTCCACGTTGCAGATTTCATAAGTCTACTATAAAAACATTCCTTATGTTGTTGAGTTCCCCAAGCCATAAGAACGGTACCTTTTTTTATAACTTTACCATTTCTCTTTACAGGTCTCTGTTTTGCAAACTTAACATCGTCAGAATATCTTTTCCACTTCTTTTCTCTAGCTTCTTCAGTACGAACATCATCCTCACTTTGATACAATTAGTTATTATCCAATAGCTTTTTATCTATTGCTCCGGAAGTCACCCTCATTTTCATCAGTTGGTCAATTCCAACTCGGTTTAGCGTACATTTTCACCATTTAAGGTGTCGGGCACTCTTGGAGGTATTATATTTATTCAACCTCTACGCGTTACAGTGTTTCATAGCCTTTTCGCAATCTATAAACTTACCTCGGTATTTTCTCAATAAAAAAAAGCACTATAAAGTACTCTTTAAAATATTATTTATATTATCAATTTCAAAATATGGTATCCTAATTAATTTTATATTATTTTCTTTGCAAAAATCGTTTTTAATTTCATCATGTGTTTCTGTATACGCCAATGATTCCTTTGCTTTTTCTTCATCAGTACCACCGAAATATGCTTTCTCAAAATGTTGCCTACCATCAACCTCTATGCAAATCTCTTTATCGGGTAAAAAATAGTCAAATGGAAGTTTCCTTTTGTCTTTACAACCATCAAATCTATATTCTTTTTCAAATTTGATATTATGAGTTTTTAACCATTTTTCTACTTTAAGCATTCCTTTAGAATTTTGCTTATTATGTTCATTGCATATTGGGCAGCCTTTTCTTTTTACTAAGTTTGTCCAATAAGCTTCTTGAATTCCATGAACAAGACATTCAAAAACTATTACAGTAGAACGTGTATTAGGTTTGGTATATCTTTTTATGAACTTACATTTCATCTCTTTTTCCACAACATTTAAAACTTCTTCTATAGGCTTTTGTCTACTTTCTGCAATTTTCTTTTTAGCATCAATTGGCAAAGGTCTTATATTAGAACACGGTTGACATAAGGTAGTCTTTTTCCTTTTAAAATTATCAAACGTTCTTTCAAATTGATTACCACACTTACATTTAAATGCCAGTTTAGTTCTAGCATTTACATATGTAGCTGATAGTAATTCACATTCTGAATTTTCTTGCACATATTTCCTTACATCTTCAATAGTAAGTTTTTGAGACATAACAAAAACACCTCCGATAGTGTAACTCTTTTTCGGGTATTTAATTTTAAATTAAGAAAGAAATCTCGGAAGTTTCTTATCAATAAGGATCGAGACTTCCTTATCTATCCACATTATTATACCATATTTACTTATCAAATATTATGAGATTTCCACCGATTTTACCCGATTTTCACTAATATATTTCTATATTAGGCGACATCATTTTATCGTCAAGGATTATCAAGTCGGGGCGCACGTTTTTATACTTACGCCCCCTCATGGGCGAGGTACTCGAAATAGCTTCAACAAAAGTATGGTTTATAAATTCTAGCTGCGTTGCATTACAAATAAAGTTTCTATTCTTATCATCAAGCAGTTTGCCAAAAGCTTCTTCAATGTACTTATTTTCAAGCATATTGTCTTTAATATCTTTAATAAACTTTTCTGCAGTAGATCCTATATCGGAACAAATTAACACATAAGTTTTATGTTTATATGCTACACTCCAACAAGTAGGTCCTAAAGTACCAAAAGCACTTTTACCAGTTCCTCTAGGGAGAACTCTTCCTAATTGTTCTGGACCATCTCCAATAATGGAATTTTGAATATCATGCCATAGCTCTTCATGAACTTTTGCTATTGGAGCTGCTGCATTATCTTCTTTTGGTAAGTAAATATCCTGCATAAAATACATACAAAAAAACTCTAAGGATATTTGACCAAGCTGCCATGCCAATCCATGGAACCCAAACAAATTCTTAGAGTTTTCAAGTATTCTTTTTTCAGTTAATTCCTCAGCTTTATCCTCTGGAATATATATGTCGGTATATGATTTTTTAAGATAGTGATAAAGCAGCCATTTATTACGTGCTTCATCGCTAGGGAAATTCAAATGGTATTAACATGCTTTATCACTTCCTTTTTTCTGAATACAATAAATCCACTTACCATTTATTGCATAAAAGACGAGTCTTTTTTAAATCCATTCTTTTACTTTTTTCTAGTATATAGTTCCATTAATTTTTTTGTCTCATAGACTACTGAGCCTAAACTTGAGACCTTAACTTTAATGTCTTCTACATTATATTTTATTTCATCCTTTGTATTTTTATCGGCAGCGTTTAAAATTTGATTTTCAAGAAAATCTGACATTACCATATAAAACGCCTTTTTATAATTTAATATCTCTTTAGAAATGTTTTCATATAAATAAAAAGCAAATAATAAGATAGGTAAAACTAGAAATAGATATACACTATTTATCATCTTGTTTGAGTTATTTAAACAAAATGATATATTATCATAACTATCTTTTTCATGTTTTTTTATATCATTTTTATCATCTTCTGACAATTTATCATCTTTTAACCTATTCTCATAAGCATCAATAATCTTATAGTCAGTATTTACTATATTAGTCATATTTGAAGAATAGATGCTCATTGTAGCTGTATAAAGTGATAATATTACGCTAAAACACACACTTACAATAGTTAAACCTTCGATGATAGTTGCACTATTTAACATACGATTTATTCTTGCTTTTTTTGAATAAATCATTTCTGTTTTTTCATATTTTTTCTTAATATCCTCTTCTAATTTATCTATTAACTTATAAAAATCTTTAATTTCTTTTAGATCATCATTTGAAGTATTTGGTATTTCGCGCAAATATATATCTTTGCATTTCTTTAAAATAATAATACTTTTAAAGTATTTTATGTATAAAACATCTGCAACTAATATAATAAAAAGTAAGAAAACAAGTATATACCATATGTATTTTCCAATAAAATCTAAAAAGCCCAAAAACTCACCTCCATTCATATAACTAATTACACAAAAAGAGGTATTTCCCTTCTAAAAATTACATTTTTATATAATAAACCAGCAGAAACTATATATTGTGAGATGGAGAGATTCACCTCACTTTCAATAAATTAATTTTCTACTGGCTTATAAACTTATAACATTTAACACAATGCTTAATATACTAAAAGTAAATGAGGTGTTTATAATGTCAAATAACGAAAATGAAATATTTTATATTATTGGTTCTATAATGACTATATTAGTAAATCTTCCAGTGACTATAAAACTAATAAAATTTAAGTTACAACTAAATGAATCTATAAAACACCAAAAAATAATATGACCTCAATATAAAAAAACACTTACCATAAAAAAAGTGCTTTTGATTAATTAAAGAAAGCCTTATTTAGCTATCTTGCTAAATTTACTTAAAGATAATAAACACTTGAAACCAACTTTTTAAAAATATCACAAAAATTGTGGAACTGGATGACGCAGTTTTGAAACTGTTCAATTTTAGAACCTACCCCACCCCTTGAAATTACTTAATCATATGTTAAAATGAAAATATAAAACGCTAAAATATACGGGAAATATTCTGTTAATATTTATACAATATCTTGTGTATAAAGCATTCAATATACATCTTTTATTCATATAATTTTATACATTTCTCTAATTTCAAAGTATTATTTTATACAAAACTCATTCAATCCAAGTAATATATTCATTCTTTAATATTTCGGTATCTTTTAATTATTTCGCTAAATAAAAACTATGCGAAATAACTTTGTATTTATCTACATCAAGTTAGTTTCTATTTTGGGAAATACTCTACTTAATGACCTTTAAATTCTTAATATCTTCAAGTTCCTTTTTCAATGTATTATTATCTCCATTACCTTTGTCATTAGAATTATCTTCTTCTTCCTTATCTGCAATGCTAGCTTTGCCCAAACCTTGCTCTATCAAGAACTTATTAGCTTGAAATTTAACCCTAATATCAGTGCTACTATTAGCAAGCTTCTTCATATTATCAACATATGTGCATAGATCATTGGCTATCTTATCCTGAGCAGATTTTTTAAACTCTTCTCTTCGAGACTCCAGCTCAGCCTTTATCTCTTCTCTAATCTTCCAATCATAAATAGTAGATCTTGCTACGCCAAGCTTATTTGCAATATCAGTTATACTCTGGCCTTCAAGCAACATATCTATCATTTTATCTTGCTTAGCTTTAATAACATGTGTCTCCAAAATATCACCTCCTACAAACTACATCTGAGTAATACACATGTATATTTAAAAAAGGGTACGGTCACTAGGAAATATATATTATTTATATACATCCTATTTAGCGTACCCCTTTATTAAATTCTTAGTATCAATATAAAGCTGATTATCCTTATTTACTTTATATTTCTTAATCTTGTAATAATACTTATTTTCTATTGTACTTATTATCACTGCTATTTCTCCACGAGATAACTCCAATTCAACAAGACTTATTTCTCCTTTTATATATTTATCCTGGAGCTTCTTAAAAGCATTAATGTAAGCTTTGTTCCTCCAAAAGGATTTATATTCTTCCTGAGTTACTTGGATTAATTCTCCTTGATCCTTGTCTAGCTTAAAGTAATAATATCCATCCTTAGATATTATTCTTTTATCTTGTAGTGTATTATCCCACTTAATAACAGTATTCTTATTTATGTTAGCTTTACTTGCTATACATTCTATACTGTTAGGCTCTTCTTTAGTTCTTATATTGAAATAATCAATGAAGTTATCTGCCTTTTTAACATTGTATGTCTTATTAATTATTTGCTTGGCTTTATAGTGCTGCAACTCATACATTGTTTTATTATTTTGCTTATACTTCTTGATTAACTTATAACCTTTTTCAAGTAATCTCTTTTCTAATGTTTTGCGCCTTTCTATTTGCTTTAAGGCATTAAGATTAGCTTCTAAGATATTCTTAAGTTCATTTCTTGACACTTTCATGTTTTTCTTTCATCATTGTTAAAGCAATCTTTTATTCCTTCGTAAGGATAATGATATGTATTTATAATCTCGCAATTCTTCTTATCTTTACAATCCTTGCAAAACTCAGGAGACTTAGCACATATTACTTTTCCGTTGTTAAATCTCATATTAAGTTTTAATTTCTTTCTATTCATATGTAAATCTCCTTTCTATGAATTTTTAAATTTAGGCTAACTTATTGCATTAAAAAAGAACCCTAATCTAGTAAGGTTCTTTTAATTCAACTATTTAACTTTTTCTTTTAATTTTCTTAATGAATCAATGCTTTTTTCTAATGATTTTATTTTGTTTCCTCTTACATCTGGAGGCATAAGCTCTTCTATTGGGCCTTCAACAAAATCTTTTATTGGAAAAACGTCTGTTAAGTCTTCATTGAATGTTTCCATAACTTCATTATACGCTTCAGCAATTCTTTGTTTATTATGTTCTGATATTTCTTTCTCCAAGTCTTTTTCATATTTTTCTATCATCTTATTATAAACTTCAATCTTTGCATCTTTTTTACTTAACTTAGCAATCATATTCTCATCCCCTTTCATATAACAATTATACAAAAGTTAGCATATAAATTCTATATTTTACACTAATATAAAAAATAAACCAGTAGAGTAATAAACTATACCTGTGCCAAAGGAAGGCTTTTTACACCTCGCTTTAATTTATTTTTATTCTACTGGTTATAAGCATAATAAAAATACCCCATATTATCTACAGGGTATTTTGAAAGAGGTACTATTAATGAAATTTTCTATAGTCTTATAATATCATATCCTTTTAACCATTTGGTCTCAACTTAATCTCAATTTCGTCTCACAAAACTAATCTCTTCCTGCATTACCACATCTTCTACATGTACAATATCCGCCTATTTCTACAACGCATTCATTATCTTTTCTATTATCTCCAATGCTGCATTTACTGCATTCTTTTAATTGTCCGCAAAAGCATTCATGTTCTTTATCATCTTTATATTTTATAATACATTTCATCTTTTAGTTCTCCTTTATAAGAATATTTGTTCGCATGATAACATTATATAACAAAAGCCACCTACATTTCTATAAGTGCCTTCTATGAAAGAGGAAAATTAGATATTTTCTATATTATTATTGTATCACGGCCTTTTACAGATTTGCTCTCAATTTCGTCTCATCCCATTATGTGTTTTCAGTATTTTCATATATTTTGTTGATACAACTTTATTGCAGATTATGGCTTAGAATCTTCACATAGCTGATATTGATGTGCTCGTAATATTTATTTTGGTACAATTTATGGTAAAATATAGTTATGTTAATTGTAAATATACTTGGTTAGAGGTGAAATTATGCTTAATACATTAAAACACTATTCACTAGATGCATTACTTGATTATATTGCTAATTATTCAACTAAACTATTTGGATCAGAACCTATCGAAATTAATTCATTAACTATTATGTATGGCCGTATTCCTGTTCCCTTTCAATTTCTTATTACTGCGTGGGAATTAACAGATTTATCATATTATGCTGTGACTAATACTTCTGATAAACGTGAAAGCCGAATCACGCTTGATAATTTCCGTAAAATAATAAATGAATATAAGAAATATACTAATGATCGTGATGAGCAAATGTTAGAATCAATAAAACAAGAATTAGCTCCCCTATATTTAATATATTCCATCACTCAAAAGCAATTGTGGTACCAAGAACCATATATTTGTTTTGAGATGTTTAACCGAAATTACGAAATGATGATAATTAATTCTAAGCAAATAGGAAGTAACATTGATTTTGAAAACATTGTAAAAAAGCAAATTGGGATGAGTATTGAGAAATATATAAACATATCAATTTTATTGTTTGGAATTGGAATTAATAATGTTGATATAACTACTATACTGTTTGAACCCACAATTCTAAACGCATTTAAAGTAAGTGAACAAGATGTTAGAAATTATAGAGAATATTATTCTGCTAGCTACGATGAAATACGAAATTCAGAATTAAATGAAAATATCCTATTTACAAAACCTATAGTTAAAACTAACTCTGGAAAATATATAATTGCTAATTCATTTTTACTATTAAAAGTATTATCAGATGGGCTTTATTGGATTGTAAGAAATTATTATCTAACTCTTGGGCAACAAGATTTCATAAATGAATTTGGTCTCTATTTCGAAAAGTATGCTGAAAACTTATTTAATAATTGTTTAAGTAAGGAAACATTTTATAATATAGATACATCTGGAACTAAGAAAAAAGCTGATTGGATTCTAGAAATTGATGATTACATAATAATTATTGAGCAAAAGTCTATGTTGCCAAGCCTTAAAATTAAACAACAATACCCAGATATAAATTCATTATTAAAATACATAGAAAAATATGAGGAAGCCTTTGACCAATTAAATTCTACTGAAGATTATATAAAAACCAGTAAACATAGAGGTAAAACTATATTTAAGTTTGTTTTACACTATGATATTTTGTATAATGCAGAATTCATAAAAGACCATTTAGTGAGAAAACGTAATAACCAAGATGATAAGAATATTTATTTTATTAATATAGGAGAGTTAGAAAGGTTAATATATTTACTTAAGATTGATAAATCAAATCTTTCCAAGGTATTGTCCGAAAAAGTAAAAAGAGAAGAGCAACAAGTAATTCAAAAAAGTTTGGAGTTTAATGGCATAATTAGCGATTTATTTCCTGGTTATAATAATCCATATGTTGAAGAATTTAAAAATCATTTATATGAATATCGTGATAAATTGAATAAGAAATAAATTGACTAAGTTTCATTGGTAAATTTCACAATTACTGATGAAACTTAGTTTTTTGTTGCACATTATTTAATTAGATGCATAAATCGTGATATATTTTCTACTAGATCCTCTCTTTTCCTATAAGCTGTGGCTCTAGCCATGTTCAATTTATCTGCTATTGCTGGGACTTCTTCCTCATCTCCATATTTTAGCTCTACAAACCTTTTGTCTTCCTCATTAAGCATTTCTATATTAGCATCCATGCTTCTTATATATGCTTCTTTTTCCCTTATTTTCGATTGCTGCTTAAGTATGCTTTTCATTATATCGCACTGTTCTTTTTCAAGCTTAGAAACTTCCTTTATCATTTCTGATTCTACATAGCTTGTACCATTTGTGCTGGTTTGAACTCTTTCAGATAATCCCGCTCCATTTTGGTATGGATCCACATTAATATATTTATGAACATTTCTTATGCTATCATCTATTTCCTTTACTTTGCTTTCGAGGAATTCTATTCTTCTCTTAGAATTTAAAATATCTCTTTTATATCTAAAATATCGATATATCCTACTCTCTGTTTTTCTAAATAGATCCTTATCCATCTAAGCCCTCCTTTACAAAACAGTCTTTAAGACTACTTCATTTTCTCTATTAGCAATAACTTTCATTTTGAATTTTTTATCTCCAACAGAAAGTTCAAACATGCTATCTTTTTCTATCTGTGCACTAAATAGTTGTTCAAGTATAAGTCTATTCCTAACCAATCTTATGTTACCTAGAGAATCTATAAACTTATATTTCAACTATTATTCCCCTTGTCTTTCTCACAATTTTTACAGGTGCATTTATTACATAATTTTGCTTTTATGCAATCTTCAATAGCATTACCTATTACAAAAATTATTACTACTGTTGGAATCCATCCCCATGAAAAGAATAATGCTATAAACAGATTTATATCCATGGTTATTCCACCTTTCTTGGTCTTTCTTTAATTTTTTCTAAGTGCTTTGTATTCCAATACTCAGCTATTTCTGGAATATCAATTTCTAACAGTTTTAATACACTTATTAAAACTTGTATATTATCACACGTTTCTTCAAGTAAATGCTCCCTATTAGATTTAATAGGATCATACAAGTAACTTAATAATGCATCTGCAAGTTCTTTATCTTCTTCCTCACGCTTATAAAGCTCATCTGTTAAGGTTATACCTTTCAAATTTATATTTTCAAGCCTAATACACCCATTTTCCATATAATCATTCCCTTTCATTCTTATTTGACTTTCATTTGAGAGCGGAGGAACAAAGCTATATCGCTTTTACTCCTCATTCTCTATTAAGTTTTATTTAATATGTTCCTTATAAAATTCTTCGTAGGATATTAAATTCATGTCTTTGTGATACTCAATATACTGTTTTGAATCAATTTCATTATTTACTCTTATTATTTTCGCATCTCCTTGAACAATAATTCCGTTTCCGCTTGGATCTACAAATCTTAATCCATCTGAGCTCGTTTCTGATTCAACATATGTGTTCTTTAATATCCAGCAATCCATTATTTCTCCACCAGATTCATTTAAAACTATATAATCTCCAGTATTGTTTGAAAAATATCCTCCTTTAAGTGCTTTTTCATTCCCCCAGCTTGCAAAACAACCAGTAAAACTAAAGCATACTACCGCTAATAGAATTCCTATCATTAATTTCTTTTTCATTTAGTGTTCCTTCTTTCTATTAAATTTGCACATTCCGTACATACATTAAGTTTTATATTTGTTATTGTATTTTTAATTACATTTTTATCTTTACAAAGAATTGCTTTACCGCATAAGTCACATTGAATTTTTTGTTTACATTCAACCATGTTTACAATCATCTCCTATCAAAAAGGACAGTCCCCATCATCTGATGGTGTTATATCATCTTCAAAGTTTCCACCGAAAGCATCATTTATTGGCTGTGAATATTCATTTGTGTTATTTCCTTGCCCCTTACTTAAGAACTGAACCTCTGTAGCAACTACCTCAGTTACATATCTCTTGGTACCATCTTTAGCTTCATAGCTCCTAGTTTGTATTCTTCCTGCGATAGCCATCTGAGAACCTTTTAACATGTAATTTGCAGTACTTTCAGCTTGTTTTCCCCATACTACTACAGGTACAAAATCAGCTTCTTTCTGGCCTGTTTTAGTATTATATTTATCAACTGCTAATGTTAAACTACATACTGCAGCTCCACTTCCTGGAGTAAATCTTAATTCAGGATCCTTTGTTAGTCTTCCTATAAGCACAACTTTATTCATTTTCTTCAACCTCATTTTCATAAATTCTGCTATCAAGTTCTTTAAATTCTATTTGTGGATTTACTAAAGGCTTGGCTACATACTTTTCATTAAATTCATCCCAAACAATTTCTCTATTTTCTTCATAGCAGCCATCTTGCTTATATTGTTTCTTTAAAGTTGATGTTATAGTATGCTTAAATTGTGGCCTTTTATATCTGTAATACTCAGTTATCATTTCACCAAATCCACCATCTTTAGCGAATTCTTCAACTGCATCTGTTAATCTCAAATCAAGTTTCAACGATATTTCTCCGCTTGCAAAATCACCATTGTAAATACTTTTTACAACTCTCTTAATTTCATCATTTAGTCCAATTAACATATTTTCAAACACTGGACTATCTACCTCAATATCTAAAACCTTTTTACTTAAGTCTAACATTTCACTTATTTTTACCATTACATAGCCTTCTTTCTATTTTTATTTCTTATTTTCTTTAACTCATAGAAGTCAATAAATCCATATTGATCTCCATATTTTAAATTTCTAGCTACTATACTTAGTTTTAAATCTCTGTACTTCCAGTGGAATAACTTAATCCTTAATTCTCCCTGTTGTGTAGTCATGCCCTTAACGTCTATATATTCAACTGACTTATCATTATGGTAAATCTTAAAGTCTAATGTATATGTTATAGGCCTATAAGTTTTATTATCTTTTTTGAAACCTTCCATAAGTGTAAATTTAGGCTGCAATTCAAAACACTTTATTTCTCCTTTAGCTTGTCTTATCTTAAGTGCTTCATAATAATGTGCTTCATCTTTACTATCAAAAGCTATACCATCAACAGTGATTTTTTTGCTATTATATTTACTCAACTATCACTCCACCTTCTTCTATCTTTTTTAAAATTACTTTACATAATTTATATTAGGTAATCTTATTTCTATACTTTTTAATCAGTTACTGCATCATTTATTAGTATTGCATAGTATTTTAAACATAAAAAATACCGCAAATTCATTTTTATCTGAATAATGCGGCATCAATAAAAATATAGAACTTATTCACATATATAGCGTTTATAAATATCCTTATTTTTACTCTTTTCTTCATAACTTTCTAACATCCAGTTATAAAATATTTTAAATTCATCTTCACTATCAAAATATCTATTAGGTTCTATAGAATTTTTCACTCTATCATATAAATCAATTTCATTAACAACATCATATAAAGAATTGGCATTTAACTCTTTAAATGAGTCATCAATTACCATAGTCGTTTTAATTCTTGCTTCTAAAGGATACTTAACACTTTTGTCTTGCTTTAATCTATAGTCTTTTCTGAGCATATACACATCATTTCGTAATTCCTCAATATTCTGTAGAATAGCCTTATCTGCAGTTACTTCATGTTCACTTAATGTTGCTACTTTAAACTGTCCAAAACTTTTTAAGAATGTTGAATGATCAGGATTTTCTATCGATTCCTTTAAAGTCGCTATAAGTTTACCTTTTAATTGTTCCTGGAATTTAATTATTTTATGAAATCTCAAATCCCTTGGATATTCTAAATGCTCAATTATACTTGTATCAAAAGTATAATTTGTTTTATCATCCTTGACAATAACAGTAGGTTTATCAAAAGCCAATCTCATTCCCAATTCAAACATTACATTTGGGTTCTTTCCGCTCACATCACATATTACTATATCAGAATTATAAATATTTTGGACTATTCTTTTTTGTATTATACCACTTTCTTCAGCTTCACTAACAATTGCAGTTTGAAAATTATAGTTTGAAATATTTGAAGTAGCTTCTAGAAAGATACTTTTTACTTCCAGCCAGTGTTCAGGTGAGCACCCATCTATTGCGGATATAGGCATAATTATTCCACATTTAATTTCATCTATATTTTTTTCTTCTATATTCATAATGATTTCCCCCATTTATGTGTTTATATTACAATTTATATATTAAATCTACCAACATGTAAATTATAACATATGCTACATATTAGTATATAATATATTATACACTTTCTACTAATAATCTAAGATACCGCATTATTCAATTTTCAAAGATCAATTTTAGTTCTTATCCAAACATATTAATTTGACCTGGTAATATTAATTGTTTTTCTTTACATACAGGCTTGTCTTCCCATCCTACGCCTATATAATCAAGAACTCTGCCCCATCCAAACTTTTCTCCTGTTTCTTCATCTATGGCACATTCATACATCCAAAAATGCCACTCTTTTTCATTATGTTCCCTGAGAATATCAAATCTATGAGGACGTTTTTCCATGTGTATTCCAAACCCACACATATTACAGCCCGTTCTTTGTGCCTTAGTAGTATATAATTTACCATCTTTATCTCTTTCAATAGTTCCATATATCTCTGGTATTATAGTTTTTGGGAAGTGTTCATCTGCTTTTAGAGTACCTGCTTCAATTGCTCTTCTCTCAAACTCTTCTCTCCATCCACTTTTCCATAACTGGTCCATCTCTAAAGCTAACATCAACAAATCCTGCCTATTGAATATTGCAAATGGTGCAGATCTAATTACACTTTTGCCAAAGTAATTACATCCATTTATCATTAATCCTTTAGCTCTTCGTCCTCCTTCCGAAGCCATTAACCCCATAAAAGGCACTGCATTATGTTCTTTCGCCCAATCTTGACAAGGCTTTTCTTTTAAATACCAACAACATTTTGAACTTAATAGAAATGGAGCTATATCATAATCAACTCCTTCATTCTCATTTTCATATCCAGCAAACTTTTTAAGCCACTTTTGAGCAAGTTTCATTTTAGATTTTTTCTGAAATCCACCATATTCTCCTGTCTCACCAGTTATAATGGCATGGCGCATAGTTGCGTTCTTTTCTGTTGGACTTTGCAATTTCTCAACCTTTGAAGCTATTTCTTTCGATAATACTGGAAAACCAAATTCTCTTATTATCTTAACTTTGTTATAATATTTTCCTTCTTCATCTTTTGCAGGCTTTAATTTTTCTAACATTAAGGCATCATGTATCTTTTGTATGCTCTTGTCTTCAAGACTACTAACTGATACAGTTGGAGCATTTATTCCTATACTTTTCAAAAAGAAAAATAATGTTATACTATCTAATCCACCAACACTTATATAATAATTAAGTTCTCTTTTATTACATTCCTCAACATACTTAAGAGCTGTAATCTCTGCATATCTTTTTTTAAACTCATAATCTTGCTTTTGTTTAACTACAAAATTAGCAATCTTTGTTTTTGCACCTATCTTTTCCATACGTTCAATAACGCTTTCTCTTTTTCCCATTCCTTTATTTCCCTCCACGTCTGGAGGTGTGCGCACACTTTTATCTAGAATTACTCCGATTTTATTTATAATATAATTGACAAACTATACATTTATAGTAAATAAGCGTATAATATTCTTTGCACAGTTTATTCTGTGTCACTCTTCCCATGAGTGAATTTTCTCCTTTTAATTTTTTAATTTATTTATATTTTAAAAAATTAAAGGAGGTGGGCTTATGGTTGAATTTACTTTAACTATAAGGATTAATGTAGTAAAGCTATTAACTACTGGATTTATAGGTGGTGTATCAGCAAGTATTATTGCTAATATCCTTTGTAAATACATAGGGCTTTAGTACATGCCAAGGTAGGTTATTGCTTACCTTGGTTTTTTATTTATATTAGTATTTTAGTTAATGCACAATATCTACATATTCCGCATTAACTATCTATAAGTTTTAATGCCTTTTCTCTATTATCTTTTCGGTTTCTCCAAGCTAGTCTACCTTCTTGCTCTTCTGGAAGTTCAATGTTCTCTAAATAAGTACCAATGGCTTTTATAGTAGCAACATCTTTCATTAATGCTGAAGCTCCGCCAAGTAAATTTTCAATATCCCATAAAGAAGGTAGACTTTCATTTTTATCTTCTGGAACTTCAAACCCATATCTTTCGAATACATCCCATAAGTCACTTGCCCATTTCTCTATCTTAGCATCCTTAGTTTTATCTAATCTTCTACCTATTTCAAAACCTATATTGTAAGCTACATCTCTCAATTTATAGTTTGAACTAGCAATTCCTCTATCACGTAAATTTCGCTGTATTTTAGTTTCTTCATATCCTCTATATAAAAGGCTTAATATGAAATCTATATCCATTTTAGATGGATTTATATTCAATCTAGGTGATTTTGCTACTCTCCATCCATTATCGCTTCTAGTAATTAAACCAATTTCTTTTGGAACTTCATCTTTCTTTATAACTCCTTTAGGACATGCTATATACATCCTGTTACAACATTCTAAATACTTCTGAAACTTCTTATCTGATAACCATACACCTCTGGTTAATTTAACCTCATATAGTCTTATATCTTTAGTTGAATATCTATGAGGTGTCATTGCAATTACATCTGCTCTTGAACCATTCATTCCTGGTATTTGAATCTCAGTAAAAGTTAGCATACCTGCACTTCTCAGATATTCTGCTAGATCTTCTTGAAGTTCCCTCTCATTTTTGAAATCAGATACTTTTTTCATCTTCTCACTTCTTTCCTTCTACAGCTTATAAGCTAAATCTGTTTCCATTTTATTTCTTTAAGCACACCATATTTATCCGTATATCTATCCCATAAAACTTCATTTATCTGACTATCTGTATAATGACTAGGAAAATCGTCTGTTTCCTCAACTTCCTCACTATTTGCTTTTATTATTTTAACTTCTAAAATCATATATTCTTCTTCATTTACTGAATCTGGACCTTCCCCATACATTTCAGCACATGCTTTACTATTTGGAATCATGAACATGCATCCATCTCCTGTAACACTGCACACATTGCCTCTATCTGAATCCCAACTTGCACATTTACAACTCATACCTCTACCTCACTTACATTAAACTTTTCCTGCAACTTTCTTAATTTGCTTATTCTCTCTTCGAATATTTTAGATACTCAATTATTTTACTTTTAGCTATATTTTTTCTTTTGTTTATACTGCCTCTACACATATGGAGGCTTTCACTGATATGCTGATCTGTTAAATTATCAGCATATCTCATTTTTATTATCTGTCGTTCTAAAGGCGTTAGTATCTTGAATTCTTTGGTGCATGTAACGCCATTTATCCAGTCATTATCGAAAAACGTATTGCTGTATATATTCTTTTTAGTGTTTTTACATCCTGGAGCATTTTTGAGCATGTACCATATATCAATGTTGTTAAGAACTTCATTTCTTTCTACTAGGATATTATCATCTTTCAACATATCACCCAATGTTAAATCTGCATCATCTGAACCTATAGGATAATCAAGACTTGAAGTTGCTCGATTGCCTGTAGGATCTCGTAAAAGCTTTTCCCAATACCTATAGGCATAATAATGAAAATTCTTTGAAATATATGTGTGAAAACTAGGAATGTCGTCTTTGTATCGCTCACACATATTAACAAATATAATTATTAAATCATGTTTTATATCTTCTTCAGTAAATTCAGTAAACAATTTAACTATTTGTGTATGTTTTGGGAATAAGCTTTTAAATTTCTTAACTGAAGAACTATTGCATTTATCAAACTTGATAAAGTATACATAGTTAAGGAAAAACTTTTCAAATGACTTTATTAATTTCCCCATAGCTACAATTGAGCCGGCTTGATATTCATATACTAAGTCATGTACTTTTTGATAATCTTTGCTATAATCAATTTCATACTGCATAATATCTCCTTTCTTAGTTAACTCCTTCAGCATCTTTTGCCTTAACACTTACATCTTTACCAAACAGTATCTTCAATTCATTTGTTCTATTTTGAATTGTGGCTTTCTTAAATTCCTCTTTAACAGTAATAACTATTAATTTATCTTTATCTTCAATTTCACAATCTTCAAAAATAGTTCGATATGTTATCTCATGAAAATAATTAAATAACTTTTTATGAAATTCGGTTGGGAAAGAAAGAGGTTGAAGTTGTACTTTCTTTTCTTCTTTCCCTTCTTTATCATTCTTTATATATTCTTTTATTTCTTGTTTGTTTATTTCTGTTTTACTTCTGTTTTTTTTCTGTATTACTTCTGTGTTATTTCTGTGTTTTTTCTCTGTTACTTCTGTCAAATCATTACCTTGGTAAACATCATAGTTTTCAACGGTTACGAATGTTTTTTTACTGTCACTTTTATAAGTTATCATTTCATCTTTTTTTAACTGCTCTAAGAATTTTTTTACTTTCGTTGTGCTCCATCCCCACTGTTCGGAAAGTTTTCTTAATGATGTAACTTTTGAACCTCTTTTTATTTCTTTGAGGACACCATCTATTAAGGTTTTGCCATCCTCATGATTCATTAATAATATTAAATCTATCCATGCTTGTCCTCTGCTGAATGGCTTATCTTCCCATAACCAGTGGTATTGTATATCTCTATATATTTTCTGCCATCCTGCCAAATTATCACCTCATTATTGTTTCTTTTGACAATCCATGCATAAGATCTTTTTGAATTTCTTATAACTAAACTGTGCCACTTTTTCACTTACATCAGATTGGCAACTAAGACATTTATAATGTTTTGTAGTATCATTATTTTCTGTATCTTGTGGTTGATCTGGTTTATTAGTTTCCTTTTGTTTAGCTGGTGCTTTTCCTGTTGATGGATAAGCCTGATTTTTAGCAGTTAGATTTTTAATAATAATCCCAGTTATATTTTTATTAGAATCATATTCAATATCTTCTACTTCAAATTTATCATTGCACTTGTATACTATCTTTCCATTTACTGTTTGAGAGTATATATTTGCATTATTTACCCATATGAAAGGTGCTGTATAAAGTTCTCTACCTATTCCCCAATTGAAACAAGCTCTTTTAAAACTATCACTAGCAAGTCCCTTTTCTTTCTCTGTGAAGCTTTCTGTGCCTGTATCCTCTTTAGATACCCATTGTTCTTTCTCAGGATCCCATATACTCACTATGCAATTAGCATTTTCCCGAGTATGATCTCTTTTCCAATTAAATGGTCCAACGGTTTCATCTAGAATATTCATGTCGCATCTAGCATCTTTATATAGCAACAATGACAACCCATTTTCTTTAACCTGCGCAATTCTTACATCTATTTCATTTGCTCTTAAAGCTCTAAATTGTAATTCCATTATTCATCCTCCAATTTCTCTAATACTTCAGAATAATATTGAATATTTTTTTCTGTTCTTGATACTTCATCATTTAAATGTTCTCTTGCAATTCCATATATTGATGTAGTAACACAAAATTCTTTTAAATCGTCTAATTCTTTGTTTAAATATTCTAATCTTCTTTTGGTCTCGGAAATCAAATTCAACTTGATTCCTCCTTAAGATCAACTTCTCGTCCTTTCTCACACATCCAAAAGGAATCATATTTATAGCTGCTACATTTTAAGCCTTCAAGTTCTTCGTTATCTTCCTCATAGTCAAATGTTTCTAATTCTATTTCAGAAGCTTTACATACTCCATTCTTGTGATTTATGCATGTCTTCCAATGACATTTAACTAACTTGACTAACAACTTGCATTCCTCCCTCCTTGTGGTATAATGAAGTTGAATTTTTATGCATGGCTACTTGGGATACTTTGGCGAGGTCCTTCGTAGCTTTTTTATATGCTCTGACTCTACCTACTATAAGGTATTCACTTACATTAAACATATTTGCTATTTCTTTATAAGTCTTTGTCTCCTTAAGTTTTAGAATCACTTCTATGTCTACATTTAATTTTCTAGGCCTTCCATTTTGATTGAAATTTCTATTCTTAACTTTCGGTTTTAATTCTCTTACTATATTATTTGATGGTCCGTAAGACATTTTTCCTTGAGATCTTAATTGATTTACTTTCTGTGCTATAGTTCCCTCTGTTCTACCCAATGCTAAAGACATTTCTTCCATGCCTATTTTGGTATACCAATTAATAAGGTATTCTTTTTCATCGTCTGTCCATGGCTTGCCCTGCATATCATGTAAATCTGGATTATATTTCATTCTTCCGCAACTGTCATACTCAACTGGATGTATAATTTCATTCATCTTTTTGAACCTCTCTTTCACTAAATTTTCTAGCTACATCTTTTAACGCTGCAGTTATCGTTAAATTCTTCATTAAGCATATTTCTGCTGTTTCCTTAGCTGCTTTGATTTCTTTATCATTTCCCATAGTTATTACTTCCTTAACTTGTCTGTAATTACTCTAGCTTTCTGAAATTCAGCTAAACATTTAGGACATATGTTTAAATCTAAAATAGTAGTTAAATCTTTCATTTCACCACAGCAATGGCAGCCTACTTGATGTTTTCTTAAAATAATATCCTCACCTTCAGTAAAGATTTCTAAAGAATCTAATTCAGTGATCTTTAAATTTTTTCTTAACTCCATTGGTATTACAATTCTCCCTAAACCATCTACTGGTCTTGTTATTCCTGTACTTTTCATAATTTACAATCTCCTTCATATACAAAATTTATTTTTATTCTTCATTAACACTTTCGTTTTAACTGGCTTCTTAGCTTTTCTTTCACATTTATTACATACATAATTCTTTTGTTTGTCCTTAATGCTTACGTTATAAATCAAGTGGCATTTAACACATTTCTTATAGATATAATCAGCGTACTTCATAAGCTTGTACTCTTTATTGCTAATTTAATCTTCATTAGTATTTCTTCTTTAGATTCATTTGCATTAATTTTAATTACAAAGCCTTTCGTGGCCACTCATCCCTTTCAAATTTATTTACTTTTAAGCAATACTTTTGAATCAATAACCAACTCTTGAATGCGTTCTATAGTAAAAGTTTCAATAATTGTTTTAAAGATGTGTAGTTTTTTACATGTAACTAAACCTTTTGTATTGTCTACCTTTAATACTTCCCATTCACTTTCTTCATTCTCTATTTTTAGGCTTAACTTTTCCCCTGGGAAATAATTTTCAATCATATCTATTCCTCCTTAAGCATTATGGAAATAGTATTTGTGTTTAATAATCATTTATTCATCTTTAAATAACCTTTTACCTCAACATATGGTAAAATTATGTTGAAAGGGGATGTTATTTATGTCTAAAGAATTTGGTCTTAGTTACGACGAAATAAATACTATTCTTAAAGAATCTATCTCTGCAGAAAAAACAATAAATTCTGCTACTATACGTGACGTAATAGCCAAAACAATTATTGAAAATAATAAAAAGATTCTAAAAGATATCGAACATATTATTTCGAAGTAATATCTAAGTATTTAAAATTATGACTTTGGAGATCATTCCATGTATGGCTTTCAAGGTCTTTCCAAGTTAATTCCTTAGGCTGCTCTTGAACTGGTACTTCTTGAGCAGTTTCTATTTTTGAATCTTTATTCATTTCTTCCCTCCTTACAATATTTAAATTGTGGTAACCACATTAAACTCCGTATTTAATAGCCATATCCTTGACTATAGCTAAATAAACCTCAGTTAATCTCTTGTCTGATCCAATAACATCTAGCTTAGATACTTTATCAGCTTTACTTTTACTTCCTGTTTCTTCTAAAATTTTTCTTCTCATATTGGTAAGTCTTATACTAAGTTTTGAACCTGCTCTTGCATCTAATAATTCATAACCCTCATTCCTTATATTCCTATAAGCTTCTTGTGTTCCTCCACGGTCTATTGCTATTTTGTTAAGTATGTTTGTAACTTCTGTTCTCCATGAATTAGGATTTAGAGTAACTATATCTCTAATACCTTGAATCTCTTCTTTTGTTTCTTTTATTTCAGCTTTGATCTGTTTATTTTCTAGTTGTTGTTTTGCAACCGTATCAAATATTTGCTTGAACATTTGAAGCTCTGGAGATAATTCAGAAGTATTTAATGCTTGCTTTGGATTAAAATAATTTTCCTCTAAAGCTTCATATACTTCCCATGCTTCATCTGTATCAAGAATTTTTGCGTGTCTTGCTGCTCCTCGGTCTGTCCAGAGATATAATTTATTTACATTGGATGGCACAAGGTCAATATTATTGACTTCGCGTTTAAACTCTCGCAATTCCTCACCTCGAAGCAAAATATAATGCTTTCCTTCTTTAAATCTTCCTTTGTTATTATTAAAGTTATTTTTAATATTGTTTTCTTCTGTACCATATTCATCTGATAAAACCTTAGTTGTCATGATTCTTTGGCTTTTAAATTCTAATGGCATTAATTTATTCATAGCTTGTCCTCCTTCTATATTTAAATTTACTCTTAGCTGAAAATTACCGAATGTAATTGCTTTTATGATTAGGATTTATTACGTTGATTATGAAAGCATAATTTTTATATTACTTATTTTTTCTTCATAATAATTTACTTTTTCCTCAAGTTCTTTAATCTTATTTTCAAGCCTTCGTTTTTCTATTGGTGAAAGTGGATTTAAATCAAGTCCAGCAGTTTCAAGTTCTTCAATTTGAATAATTGAGTACCTTGGAACTGATATTCCAGGAACTCTTTTTATGATTCCATTATTTTCATAAGTTTGAATAACCTTAGTATCTGTGAATCCCCATCTTTTAGCTAAATCTTGCCTACTTAATAATGCCTGTGCCATAATACTTATTCCTCGATTCCTTTTAAATCTTTAGTGAGCATTTTAATAGCTGCTTGATTATCGTTATATTCTTTTGAAATTCTCGTACCTTTATTCGCTAAATCATTGTTTTTCCTCTCAAGAGCATCAATAATTATCTTTTTAGTTTCTTGATTTAATACATCCATTACATTAGGTTGTGATTGTAGAGATATATTTACTATGGTTTGTACAATTGCTCCCATAAGTTGAGTACCCTCTAGTAAAGTGAGAACTTGATTTATTGTTGATAGTGAACTGTCTACTGGATTATTAATTTCTTCCTTCATCTGCTCAAATCTATCCATATATCTATCAGTGAATAAGTTTCCTTTAGTTTCGGTGGTCTTATGCGCTAGGAATTCGCATCCACGCTTTGTGATTTGAAATTCTCTGTTTTCTTTTCCACTAGCATCTTTGTAAGCTGATTCTGACCAATATTTGCTGAACTCAATTTTGCTCTGAGTGAAACCTTCATTGATCTTGTCAATCTTTCTAAGTAAATCAGGATGTCTAATTTCTATCATTTCACAAACTTCTCTTGATGAAAGTTTGCTTTCTAATTGATTAATCATTCACTTGCCACCTTTCTTTGTATTTTGTCACATTTAACGTCATTTAAATTTAAAAAAATTTTAAGCTTGTCTAAGTCTTTCACTAACCCTAATATTATTTCGCTCATCCTTTACTCTCCCTTCTATTATTTCTTTATAAGTAACGCCATATAGACTTGAAAGGAACGGAATAAATTCAGCTGGTAAAGCAGTTTCACCCTTTTCAATTCTTCTAAGCGTACCACGATCAATTTTGAGCTGTTTTGCAACAAAAGTGCAAGTTATACCTTTACTTGTTCTAAGTTCTTCTAGCATTTTCAATTTTGTTCCCTCCTTTCTATGGATTAAGTATGCCACAATCAACGTCATTTAACAAATCAAAAAAGTGTCTTTATTTAATCAAATTAACAAATTATATCTTTAATACTCTTATTTTCTCTTAATTGCTGTAAATCAAAACATTTTTGTTGCAATTAACGTCAAAGATTATTATAATTAATTTCAGTGATAGAAAGGAATGAAATTCAATGTTAAAAGATAAAGTAAAAGAATCAAGAAAAGAATTACAATTAACTCAAGAAGAATTTGCGAATAAATTAGGAATAAGTAGAAGCTATTTAGGCGATATAGAAAGAGGAAGATTAAAAGGAAACAATGCAAATTTAATTTCCAAACTATCAGATGTAACAGGCAAACCTATGGAATACTTTTTAGATAAAGATATGGACGAAGAAATAAAGCCATATGAATTTTTAGATGCAGCACTAGATATGCTAATTAATAAGAAAATGATTGACGATGATGGCAAAATTAAAAATGCCACTGCTCAAAAAATAATTGATGATATTATACAAAAAGAAATATTATTAAAAATAAAAAGCAAGGTGAGATAATTCCTTGCTTTTATAATTTCTTCAACTTTTCTAATAGTCTAGTTAGTTCTAATATGATTTCATATTCTTCCACCCTTTAACATCTCCCCCGATAAAAAACATCGTCTTAACTGATAAATTGATTATAGCATATACGAACACTTATTCGCAATATGTAAATAAAATTTTACCAATATAGTATATAAATTCCTATTTTTACTTATGTGTTTTCCTTTTTATGCAAATACTATAAAATAACAAAAAAGTAATCTACATGATATAATGATTGTAATATTACTTTTTTTATATACAAATATACTACATAAGGAGTGTTTTTATGGATTTTAATATTACCTATAGAGAAAAAGATGGTGGATTGCAAGCAATCATCTCTTATAAAGATGTTAATGGAAAGTGGCGTCAAAAAAGCAAACAAGGATTTGAAAATAGTAAGAAAGGAGAAAAAGTTGCAGCCAACTGGGCAAATGATACTATAACAGACTTAAAGAATAATACTATATTAAATAGAGATTATGAAAATATTACGTTGATAGAGTTTTATAGGCTTTTTATTGGTGATAGGATAAATACATTAAGGCCATTAACTTTAAAGACCTATGAGGCCTCTATAAAGCATTTTAAAGGGTTATATGATTTTAAATTAAAAGATATTAAAACAATAGATATTCAAAGAGAAATTAATAAATTAGGTGAACTTAATACATCAACAATTGAAGCCTATTTGAAAAAAATGAAATGTTTGTTTAACTTTGCAATTGATAAATATGAAATATTATTTAAAAACCCAATAAAGAATATTGAATATACTGGCAATAAATCACATGAAAAAACTGCGTTAACTAATTCTGAGCTAGAACAGTTATTAAAAAAATTAAGTACATTAAAAATTTACAAGCCCCTTATAGCTTCTCTCCTAGCTGGTAAATGTGGATTAAGAATTGGAGAGATTTGTGGACTTACATGGCAAGATATTGATTTTACTAATAAAAGTATAACTATAAATAAGCAATGGATAAAGAATAAAAATGGTATATGGGACTTTGGAAAATTGAAATCAGATAATTCTTACAGAACAGTCTATATGCCTAAAATTGTTCGTAAAGAGCTTCTAAATATAAAAGAAAATTATCCTATAGATATCAGTGGAAGAATATTAAAAATAAAAAATACAACTGCTTTCAGCTCTGATTTAATTCTTAGATATAAAAGCTTTGGTTTTAATATAAGTGTTCATGAATTAAGGCATACCTATGCTACAAATTTAATTGCAAGTGGAATAGATTTTAAAACTGCTGCTAAATTTCTAGGACATAATATAGATCAAACTATGAAAACATATAGCCATGTAAATGATGATATGTTGAAAAATGCTAATAATATTATAGAAAAATTTTTTTAACTCAAATTTTTGACGTTTTTTTGACGTAAGAAATCTAACCTTTTAAATTTCAACTGTTACGATACATTTTATAATTTCCAATGAAAAATCCATGTTTCTTATAGAATGGTAACGCTTCATCATTTGCATAAACAACATTGATTTCAATTTTTACTACTCCATTAGATTCAAACCATTTCAAAGCACTATCCATTAGCTTGTCCCCTAATCCAAATTTGCGATATTGTTCTTCTATAAAAATAGATTCTATTTCTCCAGAAGTATCTTCAATTGAACATAGGCAATATCCAATATATTTATCTTTCTCAGTATCTAAAAGCACTTCAAGTTTAATAATCCCTTTTTGTGCTCTTTCATAAATTGATTTCATCCTTTCTTCAAAAGTAAATGCTTTATATTTCTCTTTGAAATAAACTGATTTATAGAGATGAATCAAATTAAGTTTCTCCCATAATGGTTTTATTATATTTATTTCGGATACATCCTTTTCAATTATGTTGACATTCATTAATTAACCTTCTTTCATAATGCCATTTTTAATAATTGCTTTGTTAAATACTAAGTTAATATGATACTATATCTATTTTCTACTTCTAAAAAAATCTAAAACCCAAGGTGATACGACATTTATATTAGATACCAACTCGGTATGGTTAAGATCTTCAAATATTTTTAAAGCAATGTTATTCTCCTGTATTTCAATTTTATTAGTATTTAAATTTTCCAAAACCTGCGGATTATCTTTAGTTCCTGAGTACATCGCTAAATCTGTTTTAATATCTTTAATATCAACACCTTCCCAATGATTCCATGCTTTAAGCTCAGCAACTATTAAATCAATATCAGTTTTCTCTATCCAGTCTATATCTTCTACAGATAAGTTCAATTCATTTAAAGTATTATTTTTCTTTTTAATCCTTAAATTCTCATATTCTTTAATCCATTCAGGTACAATTTCTTTGAAAAACTCGTTGCCAAAAGTAGTGCCAGCACATACAACTTTCTTGATATTCTTTGTTTGTTTACACAATTGCAAACCAATAGTTGCACCATAGGAATGACCGAAATAGTTATAATTATTAAATCCGCATTCTTTAACAATAATATTAATGTCATCAATTATATTATTTATTGAATAGAAGCTTGAGTTATATGATTTATCACTTTCGCCATTTCCTCTTATATCTATAGTTATTACTGTAAAATAGTTTTCAAAAATTTCTATCCATTTTCTATCAATCCACATTTCTTTATTAGAACCCATGCCATGAACTAGCACAAGCGGGAAGCCTTTTCCAAAAACATTGTATGCAATTTTTGCTCCATCGGTTGAAATAATAAATTTTGATTTCATATTGTATTCCTCCAATCAATAATAATCAGTTATCTATGATTTTGAAAACTTCCTACTTTTCAATATATAACGATTTGTTACATTATAATAATGCCAGGACTTACTACTTGTTAAACCACAAACTATATCAATATTTTACAATCGCTTGTACTAATTGTAAATAAAGCTATAATTTTATATTATACCACTTGTTGCTTTATTTCCAATCACTTTCTATTTTCAGACACACTTTATTATAAAACCTATGAAATTTTGACGAAATTAGAACTAATGATTTCATTTTTTCCTTCGCACAAATCTTTTCCTTTCTAATTTTATGCATGAAAAAGAGCCAAGATTTTACTCTCAGCTTTGGGTTTTTGATTGGATTGAATTCCAGCCAAGACGGAAGTTTCGTCAAGGTCTAGTGAAAATGGTCCATGTTTGATTTGAATTCTTATTGATTAATAAGTTTATTCACGAATTTACTATTTCTCCGCCATTAACATGAATAACCTGACCTGTAATATATGATGCGCATTTAGATGCTAAAAATACGTATGCCCCCGCACATTCAACAGGCTGCCCTGCCCTGCCAAGTGGAGTATCTGAGCCAAATTTAGTGACTTTATTTTCATCAAAGCTTGCAGGTATTAATGGAGTCCAAATAGGACCTGGAGCTACAGCATTTATTCTAATCCCAGTTTTTCCTTTTGCTAACGCAGTTGATAAAGATCTAGTAAATGCAACTATAGCACCTTTTGTCATAGAATAATCTATTAATGTCTCATTTCCTTTATAAGCAGTAACTGAAGCTGTGTTTATTATGCATCCCTCAGCTTTTAAATGTTTTAGTGCAGCTCTTGTCATATAAAAAGTTCCATATACATTAGTTTTAAAAGTTCTATCAAAATTTTCATTTGTTAATTGTTTAAAATCTGTGCATTCAAACTGAACAGCTGCATTATTAACAAGTATATCTAATTTTCCATATTCATTAATTACTTTATCTAAGACACTATCACAAAAACTTGAATCTCCAATATCGCCATTTATTAATGTACATTTTCTCTCTAAGCCATCAATAATTTTTTTAGTATTTTCTGCATCTTTAGTTTCATTATAATAAACAATAACTACATTTGCTCCCTGATATGCATAAGCAATAGCAACGGCTTTACCTATACCACTGTCTCCACCTGTAATTATCGCCACTTTATTTTCTAGTAAATTACCTTTTTTATTATAATTCGGTTCATCAAAAATTGGAGCCGGATTCATTTCGTGTTCTATTCCTGGTTGTTCACTTTGTTTTTGTTTTGGAAAGGATGTTGGAAAGTTCATTATGTGTCCTCCTTATATTTTTGTTTTTATATAAGGTAGTTTTTCCTACACAAAAATAATTATTACAATTTCCTACTCTAATTACATCCATATTATAAGCTATTATCTCACTATAAATAAAAGTTACCTATCTTTAACTAAGAAACTTTTCCTAATAATATACAAAGCTTCTATTTGATAACAATTCCAAGAAGCCGCGCTAAATCTAAAGCCTGCATAGGTGATACAATAGCTCCTTTTAATTCTGTCCCAGTTAATATTACTTGTGATATATCACTATCGCTAAAATCTATTGTTTTTAAAGGTGTATTAGTAAACTCTGAATTGCTTATATCGCAGCCTTTAAATCCAACATTTTTTAGATCACATCCTAAAAAAATGCTTCCTTGTATATTGCATTGTTTAAAATTCACATTTTTCATTTTAGAATATCCAAAGTTTAAATATCGCCCTAATGTCTCTTCAAAAAGAACATTTTGAAGATTTCCTTCACTAAAATTAGTTCCGATAAGTTTACATGCTTTAAATTCTACTCTATGGATGCTTCCTTCAGAAAAATCTAAATTTGATAAATCACAATTTTCAAATACCACATCCAAAAAATCCACATTCTTAAAGCTGCATTCATTAAATGTGACATTTACAAAGTGACATTCTCTAATTTCTATTTTTTCCTCATTTATATAATCTAAATTAATATTTTGAATTAATGTATTTGCTAAATATCTTTCATTTATTAATTCATGATTAATATTATCATTTTGTAATAACTTTCCTAACTTAGGCCTTAATATCTTACTCAATTCTACCATTTTTCTTCCTCTTAAATAAAAATAATGTTTTATAAATTATAACTTAAATAATATTATATCAGAAATTTTATATAGTAGCTTAAATTATAACTGAAATAGCATTAATACAAATATAAATTAACGCTATCTACTCTACACCATTATTATTAAAATTTATAAAACGGAAGCTCGTATTTTTTTATCTCCTAAAAGCTTTCTGTTTGTAATTTTCCTACATCCATTTTAAGATACTATTTAACTTATCTACATATCCTCGAAGATGCTTATTATAATGTATTCGTACAAGTTTCATCCATATATAGTTCTATTTTGTCCTACTTAATATATACCTGCAAATTTATTATTGATTTCTATGTCATATTTTCAAATATTTTAGGTACATTTAACATTCCATATCCCCAATATGGACTAGGTATAAGATCCCCGCTTCTTGCAACTCCACCTTTTGCAAGATATGCTTTAAGAGTTTCAGCATACATATATGGATTATTTCCATTAAGTATTCCCCACTGAAATAACATAGCACAGACTCCACTTGCTATAGCAGCTGCCACACTTGTTCCATTAACAATTGCTGTTTTGTTGCCTGGTGCCACAGTTAATGCATTTACTCCTCCTGCTGCCAAATCTATTCTATCAATATATGATTCTAAAAACGCCATACCAGAATAATCAACAAGGTTGTTATTATTTTGATTATATGCTGCTATAGTTACAATACGATCAGAATTAGATGGATTTGTTATTGTTCCAAAAGGATCTGAAAAACTAAATCTCGTATCCCCAACAGTTAGCCCAGCTTGAGGAAGCCATGCATTATATCTTCCTGTAGTAATATAATTTGCATATAATCTAAGTCTCCATATTCCTGGCTGTAGATTGTAAAATCTAAGACGTATTAATTCATCGCCTGTAGTTTCTTCTGGAAAATAATAATTGACTTTAAGTGATGTCTTTTCAAATATGAATGTATGATTTATAGTGAAATTTATTATAATTGCCATTATTCCTGTACTTTCTCCTGAAGGTGATACAACTTCTAGAGAAAATGAATTAGGAACATCTGCCCAAATTTCTAATCCCCATAAATTTTTTTGTTCTGGTGCTGCCGTAAATTCTATAATACTAGCTTCCTGTAATTGAACTCCAACTACCTGAGTTGACACACCAGAAGCATGTCCGCCCTTATCTCTTTGATTACCTGTTCCTGAAACTACCGCTACCCCATTGCTAGTTGAAATTCTATCTATAAATTGTGCCAGCACTCCTCCACCTTTATGATTACCTAATGAACTTCCAATTGGTAAATATATAACCATTGGCTTCCTGCTAGCTAATGCATACTCGTATAAGTATTCTATTGCTGCAAAAATAGTAGTTAAATTATATACTGGGACTGTTGATTCTGAAAATTGCACTTCGTATGAAAAATCTCTCATTAACTTTACCACTACAAAATCGCATTCAAAGGCAACTCCCTTTAAATCAGTTGTTTTTCCTGTAGCTCCAATAATCCCTGCCATATTAGTTCCATGACCAATTTCATCTTGAGTTTCAACTATATCATATGGAGAATTTCCCTCCCTGCTAGCTTTTATAGCTTCATTTATTGTATTTTTATTATATACAGCCCCAAATGGTACATTATCAGTATTATTAAAATCAGTTGTAATACTAGTTTGATCCCAAATATTTTCAATTCTCGTCATCCCATTATTGTCCATAAACTCCTCATTTAAGTAGTCTATTCCAGAATCAATAATCCCTACATTAACACCTTTTCCTGTTAAATTTAAGGGTGATCCTATTTGAACAAAACTTGCCTGTGATGCTTCTTCAGGCGAAATTTCCTGTAGCGTAAAGAACTGTGCAGGTACAACATATTTAATAGTTTTAAAATACGTCTCTGGGCTCATATTAATTTCCAAATCTTTTATTACAGATACAATTGCATAACTGTCATTAATTATTGACACATAATAATTAGGCCTTGTTGAAATCTCAGCTTCAATATCACCTTGATATTGAACAAGATAATTATCGTAGTTAACATCATGTAAAATTCTTTCATGCACTAAATTTTTTATCATCTAGCTCACTCCACTTTAAATTTAGGAATTCTTATAAATAACTTCTTAACAAAATATTCTATAAATTTATCATCAATATCTGGATTTATATCTATTCTAAAGCTTCTGCTTATAATATTAAACGTACCTAATAAATCAAAAAATCCATAACCTATTTCTCTATTAGGATATCTATAACTAGGATTGCTTCTATCAGCACCAAGTATAAGATAAGATAAAACTTTTGTAGAAAACATAGTCTTATCATTTCCATTAACAACTCCCCATTGCAAAATGAGTGCACAAGCTCCAGCTATTATTCCTGCTGCCGCTGAACTCCCCGAAACCGTTGTAATTCCCCCATTAGGTTTTGTCGTTAAAATATTTACTCCTAAGGTTGCTATATCTGGATTAATATTAACATTCACATTATATCCTTTTCCAGATGCAGCAACCAAAGCATTATCATTTCCATGATAAGCAACTGTAATTATACTATCTGCAGTTGATGGTATTGTTAGAGTGGTAAAGGGATCTGACTGAAGAAATCTTGTGTTTTCTGGTAAAGTTTTTTGAGGCGGAAGCCATATATGGTATCTCCCATCAGTTATATATTCACCTCTTAATTGAAATGTCCAAATTCCCGCTTTAATATCTTTAAAACTAACAGAAATAACTTCATGTCCTGTAAATTGCTCTGGATTAAAATACCCAACTGTCATCTGGGTCCTAAAGAATACAAAATTAATATTCTCTACACCACTTGCCTTTGCCTTAATAAAATTTGATGCTTCACCATTAGGTGAAATGACATTTAAAGATGCTGTATTAGGTTTTAATATTAATATGCTTAAAGAAAAAACTTTCATTTCCCTTGGTATTCTAAGCTCTACTGCTGCTATGTTTCCTACCTGCTGAATATTCCCAGATGCGTGTCCATCTGAAGCCCCTTCATTTCCAACACCAGCAACTATAGTGATACCTATATTTGCAGCAACGGATGCCAGATGCCTTGAAATTAAATTGTTACCATCATGATTCCCTTCTGTAGTTCCAACTCCTAAATATAATACCATTGGTCTATTGGATGTTAATGCATAATTTTTCAAATACTCCACGGCTGCTAGAACTTCTGATGTATTATAGACAGGAGTATATGGAACACCATTAGCTTTTAATTCATTTACAAAATCAGAAGATTCTAAAAGTTTAACAATTACAAAATCACAACCTGTTGCAATTCCTTGAAGTCCATTATTAAAGCCTCTTGCACCTATTATTCCTGCAATTTGGGTTCCGTGGCCATTATTATCTTTTGAAGGTACAATAGCATAAGGGTCCTGTTTATTTCTATAAGCTTTAATTGCATTATTAATTTCTTCATTAGAAAACGTCCTGCCAACATATACAGATTTGTCGGTTGTATCTTGAATTGATTGATCCCATATGTTTACTATTCTCGATGTATCATCTTCCCTAATAAATTCGTCATTTAAGTAATCTATTCCAGTATCAACCATACCTATAAGTACGCCTCTGCCATTCAAATTTAAATAAGGATTGATTTTAATAGCATTAATGTTATCTACACTTGATGGGGAAATATCTTGAAGTACAAACCTACGTCTAAAGTCAATATACATAATTGCTGGTACATCTTTTTTCAATCTATCTATATTCTCAGGAGATGTAGATACAATTCCAATAGTATTGGTTATTATATCTCCGCAAGCATATGATACCTTATCTATCTCTTCTTTAAAATTCCCTCTATATTCAACTAAATAATTGGGCGAATCTGTGTAATATAAATTACAATTTTTTGAATAAGGCACATTTAGCTCCTCCATAGTTCTCATATATAATATAATATTTATATATAATGTAGATTATTCATAAAGATGCACTTATAAAAAAGCATATCAACCTAGCAGCATAACGCTGTTAAATTGATATGCTTTCTTATTATTTGTGTGCTAAACTTTTATAAATTTCTAATCTTTCTTTTGCTTCTCCCTCAGCTTTATCAAATAATTTTTCTGCTTCCTCTGGAAATGCTTTAGCAAGGGATGCATACCTTACTTCTCCCATCAAGAAGTCTTTAAAATCACCCTTTGGATCTTTAGAATCTAATATAAATGGATTACCTGAATCTTTTAATGAAGGATTATATCTATACAAATGCCAGTATCCGCATTCCACTGCTTTTTTCTCCTCAGCTTGAGAATTAGACATTCCTACCTTTATACCATGACTTATACATGTTGAATAAGCAATTACAAGTGATGGACCATCATAAGCTTCAGCTTCTGTTAAAGCTTTAATAGTTTGATTCTTATCTGCGCCCATAGCTATTTGAGCAACATATACGTACCCATAAGTCATTGCCATTCGCCCTAAATCCTTTTTCTTTGTTCTCTTGCCTGATGCAGCAAATTTAGCAATAGCAGCTGTAGGTGTTGATTTTGAAGATTGGCCTCCTGTATTTGAATAAATTTCTGTATCAAATACTAGCACATTAACATTCTCATTACTTGCAAGAACGTGATCAAGACCGCCATATCCAATATCATAAGCCCAGCCATCACCGCCAAATATCCATTGAGATCTCTTAATAAAATACTCTTTATCCTTTAAAATTTCTTTAGCAGCTTCACTATTTTCATTTTCAAGCACCTCGATTAACCTTTTTGCTCTATCTCTGGTTCCATCTCCAACATCTTTATTATCAAGCCACTCTCTAAGTACACCTTTAACATCCTCTGACATGTCACCTTCAAGCGCATGTTTAACATTATTTGCTATTCTTTCTCTTATGGTTTTAACACCTAAATACATTCCATAACCAAACTCTGCATTATCTTCAAATAATGAGTTAGCCCACGCAGGACCATGGCCTTCTTGATTGATTGTGTATGCTATTGCTGGTGCACCTGCTGCCCAAATAGAAGAACAGCCTGTTGCGTTTGCTATCATCATTCTGTCTCCAAACAATTGAGTTACAAGTCTTGCATATGGAGTTTCTCCACATCCTGCACAAGCTCCATTATATTCAAGTAATGGCCTTTCAAATTGGCTTCCTTTAAGAGTATACTTATTTAATGGATTTTTAGTATGTACTTCTTCAACCAAGTAATTCCAAACTTCAATTTGCTCATGTTGACTATCCTGAGATTTCATAACCAATGCTTTATCTGGTGCTGGACAAACTTGCGCACAATTACCGCATCCAGTACAATCAAGTGGTGTCACTCCAATTACAAAATATAAATTGCCTTCACCTTTAATTCCTTTTGCGTCTAATATTTTAAGACTTTCAGGTGCCTTATTTTTCTCTTCTTCATTTAATAAAAATGATCTTATTGTAGCATGAGGACATACAAAGGAGCATTGAGTACATTGGATACAATTTTCTGGTATCCATTCTGGAACATTTACAGCTATGCCTCTTTTTTCATAAGCCGTTGTTCCATGCATAAATGTACCATCATGCATTCCAGCTCTTATAAAGGTTGAAACTGGCATTGAATCTCCTTCTAGCCTATTCATTGGCCTTGTAATTTCTTTAATAAACTCTGGGAAATCTTCATCATGCTCAAGTTTTTCATCAGGAATAGTTCCCCAATCAAAAGGAACTTTTATTTTAATAATACCCTTTATTCCTTCATCTATAGCTGCATGGTTCATGTTAACAATTTTTTCACCTTTTTTACCATATGAAGTGACAACAGCTTCTTTTAAATATTTAACAGCATCCTCTACAGGTATTATGTTGGCTATTTTAAAGAAAGCAGCCTGCATTATCATGTTTATCCTTCCACCAAGTCCAACATCTTGCGCAATTTTAACAGCGTTTATTGTATAAAAATCTATGTTATTTTCACATATATATCTTTTTAACACTGCGGGTAATTTTTCATCTAATTCATCTGGTGTCCATATTGTATTTAATATAAACTTTCCATTCTTCTTTAAACCTCTAATTACATGGTATTTATATACATAGGACTGATTATGGCATGCAATAAAATCAGGTCTATCAATTAAATAACGGGATTTAATTGGCTTATCACCAAACCTCAAATGCGAAACTGTTATTCCTCCAGATTTTCTTGAATCATAATCAAAATACCCCTGAGCATACATATCTGTATGATCTCCAATAATCTTTATTGCACTCTTATTTGCTCCAACGGTACCATCTGAACCTAATCCCCAGAACTTGCAGGATGTAATTCCATCTGGAGTAGCATCTATATCTTCAAGAGGTCTAAGAGAAGTATTTGTCACATCATCAATTATTCCTATTGTAAAATTATTCTTAGGATCATCCAATATTAAATTATCAAATACTGCAGCTATATGAGCTGGTGTTGGATCTTTTGATCCAAGGCCAAATCTTCCGCCTACTATGATTGGAGCATTTTCCTTTCCAAAAAAACTTCTTACCACATCTAAATATAAGGGCTCTCCAATTGAGCCTGGTTCCTTTGTTCTATCTAAAACTGCAATTTTTCTTACTGTTTTAGGAATAGCTTTTAAAAGTCTCTCCATAGAAAATGGTCTATAAAGTCTAACCTTTACCAAACCTACTTTTTGCTTGTTAGAATTTAAGAAATCAACAGTTTCTTCTACAACATCATTTACAGACCCCATTGAAATTATAATTCTATCAGCATCAGGAGCACCATAATAATCAAAACAGTGATAAGTTCTGCCTGTTAATTTAGTTATTTGATTCATATAATGTTCAACAACTTCTGGAATATCATCATAATATTTATTAACGGCTTCCCTTGTCTGGAAATAAATATCTGGATTTTGAGCTGTTCCTCTTGTAACCGGATGATCAGGGTTTAAAGCTCTCTTTCTAAATTCATCAACAGCCTTATAATCTACTAGCTTAGCAAGTTCATCATATTCTATTACTTCTATTTTTTGTATTTCATGTGAAGTTCTAAAGCCATCAAAAAAATTCATAAATGGCATTCTTGCTTTTAAAGATGTTAAATATGAAACTCCGCTTAAATCCATTACTTCCTGAACAGAACCTTCTGAAAGCATTGCAAAACCTGTTTGCCTTGCAGCCATAACATCCTGATTATCTCCAAATATGCTTAAAGATGATGTAGCAATTGCTCTTGCTGCCACATTTATTACACATGGAAGTAATTCTCCAGCTATTTTATACATATTAGGAATCATAAGCAGTAATCCTTGTGATGATGTATATGTAGTTGTTATTGCTCCTGCTTGAAGTGATCCATGCAGCGCACCTGCAGCACCTGCTTCAGACTGCATTTCAATAACCTTCACTGGCTCTCCAAAAATATTTTTTTTACCTTGTGCTGCCCATTCATCTGCATGTTCTGACATTGGTGATGATGGCGTTATTGGAAAAATCACCGCTGCTTCTGCAAAAGCATAAGATATATATGCCGCAGCTGTATTACCATCCATAGTCTTCATTTTTCTCATCGCATTTACCTCTTTTTCATATTATATATTTTATAATTAGGCACATGAAAATAAATAATAGGTCCAAGGTTGCCTTGAATATTTTTCATCAGGCAAGGAGGTAAATTGACCTCATAGCGGGTCTATTAGGTCAATTTGCCGACGCAGGATAATGGAAAATAGGCCGGCAAATGGACTTGTTATTTATTTGATTGTGCCTTATTCTTGATTTTTTTATTATTTGCTAAGTAAATCCGAGTTATTCATGTATAAAACAAAACATGATAATAACTTCTCTTATAAAAGCCTCAAGAGAATATTTTTAAAAATAAAAAAAGAAGATACTATATTATTTTTATAAAAACTAAAATAATATAGTATCTTCTTTTTCGTTTATAATAACTTAAATTTAAATTACTTTTTAATGCTTATTATTAATATTATTTTTCTAAAGCTTCCTTTAAAGTATGCCAAGATAAAACTGCACATTTGACCCTTGCAGGCATATTTGATATATTCTTAAAAGCCATAGCATCTTCTAAAGCATATAATTCTTCATCATCCTTAATTTCTCTCTTAATCATACCAATAAAGGTTTCAGTAAGTTCTAAAGCTTCTTTTATACTTTTACCTTTTATTAAATCTATCATTATTGAAGTTGACGCCTGAGATATTGCACATCCCTGTCCTGTAAAAGCTAAATCTTCAATTATATCGTCATTTAATTTTAGCTCTAAGGTTATTTCATCTCCACAGCTTGGATTATGACCTTTTTCTTTAATATCTGGATTTTCTAAATTTCTCTTATTGTGTTTAGATGTGCTGTGTTCCATAATTAATTCTGTATATATTGAATCTAAATCCATACTAATTACCTCCATTTTAAAAACATTTCATATGTCTTCTTAGTTGCTTCAATTAATCTATCTACATCTTCTTTAGTATTATAAAAGTAAAAACTTGCTCTGCAGGTTGCGTTAATTCCCATATATCTCATCAAAGGCTGAGCACAATGATTTCCTGATCTTATAGCAACTCCAAATGTATCAAAAACTGAAGCAACATCATGAGGATGAACACCTTCTATTTCAAATGAAATTAGTCCGCCCATATGATCTATATTCTTTGGTCCATATATTTTTACATAAGATAATTTTGATAATTCCAAAGTAGCATATATTAAAAGTTCTTTTTCTATTTCATGAATTTTGTTCATGCCTATTTTTTCTAAGTAATCAATAGCTGCTCCAAGACCTACAGCTCCTTCTACATTTTGAGTTCCTCCTTCAAATTTCGAAGGTAATTCTGCAAAAGTAGCACTTTGTTCATAAACATATTCAATCATATCTCCACCTACTATATAAGGAGGCATATTTTCTAATAATTCCTTTTTACCATATACTACACCTATTCCCATTGGAGATAAAAGCTTATGCCCAGAAAATACCAAAAAGTCCGCATCTAATTCTCTTACACTAACCTTCATGTGAGGCACACTTTGCGAGCCATCAACTATTACTTTAGCACCTTTAGAATGAGCATAATCTATGATTTTCTTAACATCGTTTATTGTACCAAGAGCGTTAGAAACATGAGTTATGCTGACTAATTTAGTCTTTTCTGTTATTTTATTTTTTATTTCTTCTTCTGGAATTTCTCCATCTTCATTTATATACATATATTTTAATTCAGCTTTTTTTGCTTTTGCTACTATCTGCCATGGAATAAGGTTTGAATGATGTTCTAAAATTGAAATTACAATTTCATCACCTTCATTAACATTTTCCATACCATAAGATGCAGCAAGAAGATTAAAACCTTCTGTTGCGTTTTTGGTAAATACAATTTCTTTTGAAAATTCAGCATCTATAAAGTTTCTAACCTTTTCCCTCGCATCATCATAAGCCTTAGTTGCATCTATGCTAAGCTTATAGGCACCTCTGTGAGGATTAGCGTTATTTGTTCTGTAATAATTTTCAATAGCTTCTAAGACTTGCACTGGCTTTTGAGTTGTCGCTCCGCTATCTAAATAAATTAATCTTTTTCCATCTTCACCTGCTTTCAAAACAGGAAAATCATCTAAAAAATTCACATTATTCATTTTTCAATCTCCTGTCTACTGTATCTAAAATTTCTTCTATAATATTACTATCACCAATCTCATCTATAATTGGGTTAAAGGCAGCTCTAACAATCACAATCTTTGCTTCATCATAACTTAATCCCCTAGACATCAAGTAAAATAATTTATTCTCATCTATTTTTCCTGATGATGCTGAATGTTCTCCTGAGACATCATCTTCTTCACATAATAATATCGGCATTGCTTTAGCTCTGGCATCTTTAGAAAGCAGCATGCAATATTCATCCTCAGCTCCAACACTCTTTGCTGCACCTTGCTTAAAGTCTATTGTACCTTTAAAAGCTTTCTTAGCTTCACCTTGAAGTGCACCTTTAACATCTATATTTGATTTACTACCTATTCCTCTATGAGTAATAACATAATTGATATCTATTATTTTGCTTCCATTACCTAGATATATAGATTTTATATTAGAAGAGGATTTTTCTCCCAATAAATCACCATGATAATTATAGATACTATATTCTCCTCCAAGATCTACAGATATAAAATTAACTTTACCGTCCTCTTTACCTTCAGAGGCATTTGAATCAATATGAACTATATTATCATTTAATAAGTTAATCTTAGTTAACTTTACCTGACTATTTTTCTTTGAATATATTGTACATATACCGTTATGATATCCTTTTGAAGCATCTAGTGATTTGTATTTTATAATAATTGATGCCTTTGAATTTTCTTCTCCTACAACAATTAAATTATCAATTAATGTTGCGTTAGCTTTATCAAAATTAAATTCTATAATTATTGGCTCACTAACATTTGCATTCTTTTCTATAGTTATTAAATATCCAGCATTGAATTCTTCTTTGGCTTGTTTTATTAATTCTTCATTAGCGCCATATATGAACTCTTTATATAAAGGAAGTATCTTGTTATTCTCTAATTTTTGAATACATACTCCATCATTTGAACTTGTTATTTTTACATTTTCAAATTTTTCGATTTCATTAATATTTAATTTTCCAAGGCTTATATCATTAATGTTAAGCCACTTTTTTGTCCTTACTGGAGTCTTATTTAAATTATCTAATTGTACAGCCTTCATTAATCTCACCTACCCTATGTTTCCTTCTAATTCTATATTGATTAAATTATTCATCTCTACTGCATATTCTAATGGCAATTCCTTAGATATCGGTTCTACAAAACCTCTAACTATCATTGACTTAGCTTCGTTTTCACTTATTCCTCTAGTCATCAAATAAAAAATAGCCTCATCACTTATCTTACCAATCTTAGCTTCATGTCCTATCTCAACTTCGTCATTTAATAAATCTATGACTGGAATAGTATCAGATTTTGATTTATTATCCAGCATTAAAGATTCACAGGAAACCATAGACTTTGAATTGTAGGCATTGTCATTTACCTTTAATACTCCTCTATAAGTAGCCTTTCCACCATTTCTAGAAATTGACTTTGAGTTTATTGTAGAGAAAGTGTTTGGTGCTGCATGTATTACCTTAGCTCCTGTATCCAAATTTTGCCCTTTTCCTGCAAAGGACACTCCAGTAAATTCAGCTCTAGCCCCTTCACCTTTTAAAATACTCATTGGATATAACATTGATATTTGTGATCCAAAGGAACCTGATACCCATTCAATAGTTCCATTTTTTTCAACAATTGCTCTTTTAGTATTTAAATTAAGCATATTCTTTGACCAATTCTCTATAGTACTGTATCTAAGAGTTGCTCCTTCTTTAACATAAAGTTCAACGCAGCCTGCGTGTAAATTGGTCACGCTGTATTTTGGAGCTGAACATCCTTCAATAAAATGAAGCTTTGCTCCTTCGTCGACTATTATCAAAGTATGTTCAAATTGCCCAGCACCAGGTGAATTTAACCTGAAATATGATTGAAGTGGTATATCTACATTAACACCTTTAGGAACATATACAAAGGAACCACCAGACCAGACAGCTCCATGAAGAGCAACAAATTTATGATCATTTGGTGTAACACATTTCATAAAATACTCTTTAACTATATCTTCATGTTCCTTTAGAGCAGTTTCCATATCAGTATAAATAACGCCTTGTTTAACTAATTCCTCTTTTATACTGTGATAAACTACTTCTGAGTCATATTGAGCACCAACTCCTGCAAGAGACTTTTTTTCTGCTTCTGGAATCCCTAAGAGATCAAATGTCTTTTTTATGTCTTCAGGCACTTCATTCCAAGAACCAACTAAGTTACTTTTAGGACGAACATATGTTACAATATTGTCCATGTCTAAAACATCTAATTCTGGTCCCCAGGTTGGCATTTCCGATTTATTATATACTTCTAAAGATTTTAATCTAAAATCCTTCATCCATTGAGCTTCTTTTTTTTCTTCTGAAATAGTTTCTATTATTTCCTTGGTTAAACCTTTCTCTGATTTAAAACTGAAACTATCTTCGTTTTTAATATCATATATTCCTCTGTCCATTTCATCTATAAGATTTTTTTTCTTATTCTCCATACAACTTCACCACCTTATATTGCTAGACTTTCTTTAAAAGATTCATATCCTTTTTCTTCAATTTCCTTAGCTAAACTGCCATCTCCAGTTTTAACTATTCTTCCATCAACTAACACGTGAACAAAATTTGGTTCTAAATTTTCTAAAATTTTTGTGTTGTGAGTTATGATTAAGACTCCATTATTCTCACTAGAGAACATCTTTATTCCCTTTGAAACAATCCTTATTGCATCAACATCTAATCCTGAGTCAGATTCATCTAATATGGCTAATTTAGGATTCAAAGTAAGCATTTGTAGTATTTCATTTTTCTTCTTCTCACCACCAGAAAAACCTACATTTAAATATCTACCTGCGTAGCTTTCATCCATCTTTAACTCTTTCATATTCTTCTTTAGATCTAAATCAAATTTAAAATGTTTTAATACATTTCCATCAGATGCTCTTTTTGCATACTTCAAAAAATTTTCTACGGTTATTCCTGGAATCTCTTCAGGATATTGAAAAGATAAAAATAATCCCTTTTTAGCTCTTTCATCTGTTTTTAAATCATTAATATTTTCACCTTCAAATTCTATGTCTCCACTTAGCCTCTTGTACCTTGGATTATTCATTAAAGCATTTGCAAGTGTTGATTTTCCAGCTCCATTAGGTCCCATTATCACATGAATTTCACCTTTATTAATTTCAAGATTTAGTCCTTTTAATATTTCTTTGTCATCTGCTTCTATTCTTAAATCACACACTTTTAATAGATTTTCTTTCATGACTGTTCCCCTTTTCTATTACTATATTTACTTTCTAAAAACCTCTAAAAAATTATTATGAGTTTTATTTTATATTTACAAATTTCTTTAATATGTATAATTTTAAAGTGCATTCAAAATACACTTTAAAATTATATCTTAATATTAGCACAGGTTTTTTTAATGTGCAATATAAATGCACTTTTAATTTTTATTTAATTTTCTTTTTTCTATAGAATAGGTTATAATAAATATGCAGAAAGGATGTGGAAATATGAACTTATCTAAATTTTCAGATTATGGTTTTAGAATTTTAATCTATCTAGCTAAAAATCAAGATAGATTATGTACAGTTGAAGAATTAGCATGTAATCTTGAAATATCGGAACACCACTTAAAAAAAATTGTTCATAGATTAGGTAAAACAGAATATGTGATATCCACCAAAGGAAGAAATGGTGGTCTTAAACTTGGCATGGATCCCAAAGATATTAATCTAGGTAAAATTTTAGTTATAACTGAAGATAGTTTAAATATATCGGAATGTTTTTCTAGTGCAAAACATACTTGCACCCCTGATTCAAAATGCAAATTAAAATCTATTTTAAACTCTGCAATAAATTCTTTTATTGGTGAGGTAGGTGAACACACCTTACAAGACATTCTTTAATTCTTTAGCATTTCAAAGGAATTGTCCAGTATGATTATGATTTACTTATATTTGTTTCAAGTAAAATAAAGGTGCTATGGCTTTCATTGCTATAACACCTTTGTTTTATCATTTATATTTATGTTCTAACTTTTCTAATATTAATATATTCTCATCTTTTATAGCTGTATTCTTTTCCTCAAAATCAAGACATTCATTGTTAATACACTCTAATATTTCATTTTTCAATTCACGTTTAGCGAATTTATATATAACATTATCTTCTTTTTCAATATGTCTTTCCAGCAAATGAGTATAAGAAATTGCATTTGAAATTACATCTAAAACAGCTTCCTCATTTCCACTTTGTACATTTTTTAAAGCTTCTTCAAGATTTCCTATATATAATCTTCCAAGATCATGTTCCACAAGCATTCCATACTTCACTATTTTTTCAGCAGTTTCACCTATTTCATCCACCATTTTATTAAAAAGCATTACTTCTTCTTTCTTATGGTGATGAGAATCTGCATAATTTCTGATAAAGTTTATTATGTCATAAAAATCGTGATAATCGATTTTATCACCTTTAAATACTTTAAAGCATGCTTTTCTAACAACCACCAGCATTCGCTTTATATACTTGTGCTCTTCCATCATTAAAGCTATTGCATCCATATGTTTCTCCTCCTATCCATAAAATCACTTTTTTATATACCACATATTATTTTCTTTTAATTATCTTAATATCATCAGCTTCTTCAATGTATTCAAAATTAGAATTTACTTCCTTTACAAATGCTTTAATCCATATACTTCTTAACTTATAAAAATAATTAACATCACCTTCTTCTTCATTCCATATATCACTATGAACACAAAGCATTCTCTTCCACTCAACTATATCTTCTTCTGAACGTATAACTTCATTAACTCTATCACATGGCATTCCATCTAGAATATAGTCGTTAATACTGTTAAATATTTCTGGTGCGCTAACAAGCTCCATTCCTTTTTCTTTAACTTCTTGTGCTGCTTTAATTCCCTGCTTTAAATAAATATCTTCAAACTTTGCAGCAGCTTCCTTATTATTATTTAGAACTTTTGTTGTCCAAGCTGACATTCTTCCTTCAGCAGAATGTATTTTCCCTTGAAGCCAGCCATGAATGTTACTTGTATCTATCATTTCCTCTAATGGTAGGCTAGGAGTTGGCTCTCCATACTTCCCATTAATTTCCTTGCGTAATCCTTCTACATTTAAACCTTCAATCTCAGCAAGTTTAATTATTTCTTGCTCTAATTTTTCAAACCATAAAATTTTGTTAAACAGCCAATAATGTATCTTTCCTAAAAATAAACTCATAGTAGTACCTCCATTATACAAAATATATTTAAACACGATATCTAAGCCACTTTACATACTTTTATCATATAATTTATATTAATACTTATAAAACATATGTAATTTTTCGACGTTGTTATTAACGCCATATGTCCTCTTTTATATTATGTTTATTTTCTGAATCCATAATACTACATATATAATTCTTTTTATGTAACATTTGATACGACAAAAGATATTTTTTTAGAAACAATTATAGAAATTACTATAATAATCAAGCAAAGTATTATATATACAATCATAACCTTTTTTAGCATCTGTTAAAAATCGATTAAATATTTCATCAAAAAATGCAGCCATTATTAATGACTGCACTTAATGGGATCTAAAATAAAAATTGAGGTCAAATCAATTTTTACAAATATATTTTATCACAAATTAACCAATAAGAAAAAATAATTCTAAAAAAGATACTTTATTCTATTTTTTTCATACTTAATTTTTATATAAATATTAATTTTCATTTTATCTTCTAAATTTCTATGCTTTTAATCTATAAATTATATAATTTACTGCTGTCTATAGTTTTTTTGATGTAATACAGTTAGCCTTAAGAGAAAGTACATAATAAAAACCTTAATTGGAATCATTATAATATCTTTAAAAGCTCTTAAAGGAATAAGCACAGTAAATCCTTTTCCATATAATATTGACAACCAAAATGTATTTAAGAATATATCTATTGCTACTGTTTCAATTATGATAACTATTATACATCTAGCTAAAGTTATCTTTTTATTGTATAGTACAATTCCATATAGAATTCCAGCAAGTATTCCAGATATCGTGAATCCAGGAAAATACGGACCATTAGGAATTATTAAATAATTAATAATATCACTCATTCCACCACACATTCCAGCAACAATTGGTCCAAATAGCATCCCAATCATTGATGTTGCTAAAAATCCTAAACTTATACGCATGACTGGCGTAATTGGAATTGTAAAAAGATTTATTACTATTCCAATAGTCATTAACATGGCTACAATGACTAAATTTCTTACACTCTTTAATTCCTTTGATGAATATAAAAAGCTTTCACAAAAATTTTTCATAAAAAAACCTCCCTTCCTTAACAATTCTTTTATCTAAAATTCAAATAAGAATTGTTAATTTTATTTCAGCTATACTAGAGTAAACCTTATTACTAAAGTAAGTTATTTTTAACCATTTGCTGAAATAAAAGAGAGAAACTCCTTTAAATAACAGCGGAATGCGATATCTGTACCGCAAATTAAAAATTTTTCGTTCAAGAGACAACTTCCCGTCCTCTTAACACTTAACGCACAAATACCTACTCTGTAAAATGATTCTATTGTAATATAATATTAGTACATCAGCATATTTACGTCAATATTTTATTATTGCATATGAAATTCCATAATAAATAAGCATTTAGTATTTCATCCTCAATTTGATTAGTTTAGTATACACATTTAATTAATTTGCAATAAAAAATAATATTAAGCTTCAAAATAAAATAACTATCCTTAAATAATTGTATCATTCAAGGATAGCTATTTTTATTATTGATTAATTTTTACAAATTATTCTTGTACTGATTTCTTTAAGAAACCTAATATTATTGCGCCAACTACAGCTCCAGCAATTATAGCTCCAAGATAAGCTATTGGATTAGTTACAATTGCAATAACAAATATTCCACCATGAGGTGCTCTTAACGCGCATCCAAATGCCATTGAAAGTGCACCTGCAACTGCTGAACCAATTATACAAGATGGTAATACTCTTATTGGATCCGCTGCTGCAAAAGGTATTGCTCCTTCAGAAATAAACGAAAGTCCCATTATATAGTTTACAAGTCCTGCCTGTCTATCTTTTTCAGTAAATTTGCTTCTAAAGAATGTAGTACATAATGCAATTACAAGTGGTGGAACCATACCACCAGCCATAACAGCAGCCATTATATCAAAGTTTCCGCTAGCAAGAGATGCTGTACCAAAAAGATAAGCCGCTTTATTAACTGGGCCTCCCATATCAACAGACATCATTCCGCCTAATACAATTCCTAAAAGGATCTTACTTGTTCCATTCATTGAATTAAGTCCATTACTAATTGCTGTATTTATAACTCCCATAACTGGATTGATGAATAGAATTATTATACCGACCAAGAATATTCCAAGTAATGGATATAACAATACTGGTTTTATACCTTCTAAGCTATGAGGTAAATTTGCAAATAATTTCTTTAAACCAAGAACTAAATATCCTGCAATGAAACCTGCAAGTAATGCACCTAAGAAACCTGAGCTGACAGCTGGTACCTTTGGATCAAATGCACTGGCAAAAGTAACTCCTGCATTTGCCAAAGCTCCACCAACAAAACCTACAGCAAGACCTGGTCTATCTGCAATACTCATCGCTATAAATCCAGCGAGAACAGGTAGCATAAATCCAAATGCAGTTCCACCAATATTCTTTAATACAGCTGCAAGTGGTGTACCTGTACCAAAGGCACCAGGATTTGCAGGATTCCATGTATCAAAAAGGAATGCAAGTGCTATAAGTATACCTCCACCTATAACGAATGGCAGCATATGTGATACCCCATTCATAAGATGCTTGTAAATTTGACGTCCTACAGATTCATTTCCAATATCCATGTTTCCTTCATCACCTTTTCCATCATGATGATATACTGGAGCATTTCCACTGGTTGCTTCTTGTATTAAATCTTTAGCTTTATGAATTCCATTGGCAACTGTAGTTTTAATAACTTTCTTACCGTTAAATCTAGCCATTTCAACATTTTTATCTGCAGCAATAATTATGCACTCTGCATTTGCAATTTCTTCTTTAGTTAAAACGTTTTTAGCTCCTCCAGAACCATTTGTCTCAACTTTTATAGAAACACCTAATTCTTTTGCCTTAGTTTCTAAGCTCTCTGCAGCCATGTAAGTATGTGCGATTCCTGTCGGACAAGCAGTTACCGCTAAAACTCTGTACCCATTGCTACTCATATTATTCTCTCCTTTCACTTCATTCGGGAACTTCTCCATTTCCTTTTTATCTATTAATTTAAGGAATTCATCTTTATCTGAACAATTTATTAAATTATTTCTAAATGCTTCATCCATCAATATGGTAGACAGCCTTGCTAAAACTTCTAAGTGTAAATTATCATTATTATCTGGTACTGCAATCATAAAGAAAAGGTTTGCAGGCTGGCCGTCTAAGGAATCATAATCAATACCTTTTTTACAGATTGCTGCAGCAAGTGCTGCCTTCTTTACAGCTTTTGTTTTTCCATGTGGAATAGCAATTCCATCACCGATACCTGTTGTACTCAATTCTTCTCTTGCTAGTATAGCTTTTTTATATTCTTCCTTGTTGTTTAAATTCCCTGTTTTATCCATTAAATCAACTAATTCATTAATACATTGCTCTTTTGTACTAGGATTAAAATCTAAATCTATTCCTTGTTTTTGTAATAAGTCTATTATTCTCATTATTAGTCCTCCTTTGATAATATAAATATAATTTGATATAAAATCAGCCAATAAACAATTTTTCCAGTAATAATCATATATCTATGCTAAATGAAATTAAGTATAATATATGATTGAAATTAATATATGTAGTAATCAAGTTCATATTTAATTTTATAATTTATCAATTAGTACTGATTAAATAAGTATTAGAATCGTTATTACAACATATATTAAATTAAAAATCATATAAGCATAAAGATTTTATATTTGTTTTAGTAAGGAATATACCTCTTCTTTTGTTGCAAGTTCCTCTGAAAATGCACTTGCACTTCCTGTTGCAATTCCCATTTTAAAAGCTTCGTAAATATCTTTATTTTTTAAATATCCACATAAGAAACCTGCTACCATTGAATCTCCTGCTCCAACCGAATTTTTTAATTTTCCCTTTGGCACAGCTTTCTTCATAGGTTCGCCATTTTCGGGTAAGAGAATTGCTC
>JAEZKY010000368.1 GCA_023435985.1 Bacillota bacterium
CTATTATAGAACCTGGTATACCAGCAGCAACTGTAAGACCTGACTTCATACCCGAATAAGCAGTTGATGCTGCAAACAAAGCAGCTAAAATAATACCAATTATTAATACGACAACGTTTCCACCAGATTTTGACCCACCAGAAACGTAGGGAACATAGTCTTTACCAACTACACCACCATATGCATCTTTGGATAATTTATTATTCATAAGATGTACCTCCTTTTATTTTCACAACCAATATTATAACATGTTTTTTATATAATACTATCTTTTTCTACCTTTAATTGCCTCTTTTTTTCTAAATTATTAAATATTTATCTTAAAATATTTAACATCCTTAATTTTATAAACATATTATAACCAATTTATCAATAAAAAAACTCCATTCTACTTTAATACGTTTAGTATAAATGAGTAATATTCTAAATTAGATAAATCCTTTACTTTATCTAATCAGTATTAACTTTTATATACCTAATTTTAGGCAACAAAAATGCCATAAATTCAATTGCTGAATAATATGGCATCTCACATTACATTTTCGCTTTTTTAATTCTAAATTATTTGTGGCGTAATACTTTTCCTATCTAACCAAGATAAATTCTGTAAAATCAAGGCATTTTCCCTAAACTCATAGGTTTAAGCGCTGCTTCTATTTCTTCAAGCCCTTTTCCTATACTGCTTTCAACAGCTGCTGTTACAGTTCCCTCAACTATAGGACAATCTGCTATTTTTATTTTTTCCTTCATGCTTTCTTCTAAGCACTCTATTGCCATTTCAGCATTCATAAAAGCACTACCTAAATCAAAAATAACAACTACTCCATCTTCAGAATAAACCGCTTCTATTGCATTTAATATTTTTCCAATATCAGTACCAATTCTTCCATCAGCTGTTCCTCCTGCTGCTGCTATAGGCACCTGCAATGCCATTTGCCCTGCTAACTCCTTTACACCATCTGCTATGTTTTTGCTATGGGATATTATTACAATTCCTACCATATATATTCTCCTTTCAATGCTATTTAAATGTAGTACACCCTAAAAATATTAGTTTAAAGAGCCTCATAAATGGTTTCTAGCATTATTGCAGAAGATGTAGCTCCAGCATCTTGATGTCCTATACTTCTTTCTCCAACATAACTTGCTCTTCCTTTTTTGGCTATAATCTCTTTTGTATGTTCCACACCTTTATATGAAGCTTCTTTTGCTGCTCTTAAAATTTCTTTTACTTCAAGGCCTTTTTCTATACCTTCATTTATTGAATTTAATGCTGGTTCTATAGCATCTATCATGGTTTTATCTTCAGCCTGTCCTTTGCCTCTCATTTTTATACCTTCAAGAGCCTCATTTAACATTTTTGCAAAATCATTAATATCAATTTCTGCTTTACCATTAACAATCATAGCAGCCTTCATAAAAGCTGTTCCATATAATGGTCCAGAAGCTCCACCAACATTGGATACTAAGGCCATTCCTGCCTTCTTTAATATTCCTCCAACATCACTTCCATCATCGTCTTTTAGTTTTTCCATTACTGCTTTAAAACCTTTATTCATATTAAGACCATGATCTCCATCACCAATTGCTGCATCTAACTCTGATAAATATGATTTATTTTCGTCTATTTTTTCATTTATCTGTCCTAATATTTCTATAACTTTTTTTCCTTGTATACTCATTTAATTTCATTCCTCTCTACCTACAATGACTTTCGATGGAGCTATATAAGGCTCCACCTTTAAAAATTTCATTTTATATTACTTTAAATCCTGGTGTATTAGCTGGTGCATCTAATAGTTCTTTTAATTCACTATCAAGTTTCAATACTGTTATTGAGAAACCTGCCATTTCAAGAGATGTCATAAATTCACCTACAAAGGTTTTATGAATTTTAACTCCCTTTGCTGCTAGTATTTCATTTACCTTTTTATTTACTATATATAACTCCATAAGTGGTGTTGATGATAAACCATTTACCATAACGGCTACTTCTTCTCCACTGTTTAATTTAATATCTTCTAAAATTTTTCCCATTAAATGTTCTGTAATTTCATCTGCTGTTTTTATTTCTTCTCTATGAGTTCCTGGCTCTCCATGGATACCCATACCAATTTCCATTTCAGTTTCTCCTAAAGTGAAATTTGGCTTACCTGCTGCTGGTACAATACAAGAAGAGATAGACATTCCCATACTTCTTACATTTGCTATTACTTTTTCAGCAACTCCTGTAACTTCTTCTAAACTAGCACCTGTTTCGGCTTTTGCACCTGCTATTTTGTGAATAAACACTGTTCCTGCAATTCCTCTTCTTCCTGCTGTATAAGTACTGTTTTCTACAGCCACATCATCATTTACTACGACTGTTGATACATTAATTCCGTCCATTTCTGCCATTTCTTTTGCCATTTCAAAATTCATGACATCTCCTGTATAATTTTTAATTACAAGTAATACTCCTTTTCCTGAATCTACAGCTTTAATCGCTTCGTATACTTGATCAGGTGTAGGAGATGTAAATACTGCTCCTGCTACTGCTGCATCAAGCATTCCTTTCCCAACATATCCTCCATGAGCCGGCTCATGTCCACTTCCTCCACCACTTACTAATGCGACTTTTCCTTCAACTGGTGAATCTACTCTAACCAAAACATCTGCATTTTCTAATTTTTTAATATATTCCGGATGTGCTGCCACCATTCCTTTTAGCATATCTTCAACTACAAAATTTGGATCATTAATTATCTTTTTCATAAAGTCATTCCTCCATTTTATATATTTGTTATAATAAAATTATGTATACTTACTTACTTAATTATTTATTTATCTTTATACTTTTATACAAAGCAATCTTCATGCCAGAATCCAAGTTTATTATTATAGAATTTTAAAACGCGAGTTTTAGAGCCTTTACAGCCTTAACTCAAGTAAACATTTACAAAAAAATCATACCATGAAGTTATATTTCCTGGTAAAAAGTATCAAGCTGTTCTTTTTTATCATGATACTTTTTACCAACCTGCTGTATTTATTCCCAGGTTATCTTCTTTTCTATCCCATATTGCCTGGCTTTTGCACCTACGGTTTTATGAGTAAGTCCAAGTACCTTTGCCGCAGCATTATAGCTTCCATACTTCTTAAGTGCTTTTTCTATTATAACTTTTTCATACTCCTTTAATGGTAATATTTCATCTGAATCAATAAGCATATCTATTTCATTGCGTCTCTTACCCTTAATTTTAGTACTAGCTACAACAGCATCTTCTCTCATATAAGCTGGAAGATCATTTAAGTCAATTACTCCTGTCTCATTTAAAGTCATTAATCTTTCTACTAAATTTTCTAGTTCCCTTATGTTTCCGGGCCACTTATATTCTAATAAAGCTTCCATTGCATCATTTGTCACCATAGTTATCATTTTCTTTATCCTTTTACCGATTTTATCTATGAAATGCTCCAATAAAGGTGCTATATCCTGCTTCCTCTCTCTGAGTGGTGGTAAAAATATTGGAATTACATTCAATCTATAATATAAATCCTCTCTAAATTCATTTGACTTTACCATCTCTTCTAAGTTTCTATGAGTAGCTGCAATTATTCTAACGTTTATTTTTATGGTTTCTTCTCCACCAATTCTCTGAAATTCCTTTTCTTGAATTACTCTTAAAACTTTAGCCTGCATACTTTTATCCATTTCTCCTATTTCATCTAAAAGTATAGTACCATTTTGAGCTAATTCAAACTTACCTAATTTCCTTTTTACAGCTCCTGTAAACGCCCCTTTTTCATATCCAAACAATTCACTTTCTAATAAAGTCTGAGGTATAGCAGCACAGTTTACTCTTATAAAAGATCCATTAGAATTATTACTAGAAAAATGTATACCTTCCGCAATTAATTCTTTTCCTGTTCCGCTTTCTCCTCTTATTAATACTGTAGTATCTGTTTTTGCTGCTTTTAAAGTCGTAGCTAACGCATCTAGTATCTTACCGCTATGCCCTATATATTTTGAAAATGCTGAATCAGGTTTTTTGGTTCTCATAAGCTCTTCTTCTAAATATTCAGCTTTTGCAGAAACTTGATTTAACTTCTCAGATAACTTTTGAACCTCTGTTACATTTTTGACTACAGATACTACTCCTGTTATCTCTTCATCAATTATTATTGGATTTACATTAGAAACTATTATGACGCCATTTTCCTTGTAACTTATAGCTCCTATAACACTTTCTCCAGTGGCAAGTACTTTCATTCTTGCCCCATCTTTTGATATTTCTTTAATATTTTTATTTAATATCTCTTCTTCTTTTTTATTTAAAATTCTAAGATACGCCTTATTCACATAGGTTATATATCCTTCTGCATTTATTACACATATACCATCCTGTACAGTTTCTAATATAAGCTGCAGTCTCTCTTTCAATTCCTTTACAGTTCTTAATTCGTCTTTAACCTTTTCTAAATTTGAAATATCATTAAATACTGCTAAAGCACCTTTAGGCTTTTTATCTATTATTATCGGCGTTCTATTTATGAGCAGTATTCTATTATTTATTATTTCTTTTACCATTAACTCTGATTTACCAGTTCTATTTATTTCATGAAGATTTGTAAACGATATAACTTCATATACTTTTTTACCTATGGCATCACCTGCAGATATCTCCAATATTCTTTCCGCTTCCTCATTGAATATGGAGATTATATCCTGTTCGTCTGTTGCAATAATTCCATTTGGTATATTACTAAATACATGTTCTAAAGTTATTGTATTATTATTTATTATGTTATCAACTTGATTGATAGTACTTTTATCTTCTAAATCAAAATCACCTTGCAGAAAATCACATAATTTATCTAAAGCCTCTTTAGGGTCTTCACCATGAACTTCTACCGTAATCTTTTCATTTTTCTTTACTTTTAATAAAACCAAAGGCATAAGACTTGTCGCTAAAATTCTCTTTTTATCTTTATAAATAATATAAAAAGTTATGTCATTTTCTTTTTCAAGTTCACTTACCTTATGAACCACCATAGCTAAAACTCTAGCATGTAATCCTTTATCATGTCTTATAACTACATCCTTATACAATATCAATTTTTTCAACTCCTCATTCTATGTATATTATTTAAAAATATTATCTTAAGTCCAAATTATCATTAAATAACCCTGCTAAAGTTATAATCTATATTTACTTTTATAACATAAATATTATACTAATAAAGTTATAATTTAAAGTTAATTTAAAAGGTTTTCATTTTAGATTTATTTATTCTTTATGAATATCTTTTCTGCATCAGTCAATACTCCAATAATGAAAACATTATTGTGCCCCCAAAAAATAATAGATAGTTTTATTTTTACACAAAACTATCTATTACTTTATGTCTAATTGCTAATTAAGATCATAGCAAAGAATTTGTTTCTCTACTAATTAGCTTAATTTCCTAAATGTTTCCCAGTTTCTGATAGAAATTTTTCCAAAGCTTCGCTAATATCAATATTCATTCTCTCAGCTAAAATTATCAGCCACCATATGCATTCACCAAGTTTATGTTCAAGCTGCGATATAGTATCCCCTCCTATTGGCCAACGCTCCTCGCGAGACATTGTCAAACGTCCAATGAGACCAACATCTGTTAAAAATGCCAGTGCATCTTCTTCCACCGTCCATTCTTTTTCATGGTACCTCATCTCTAGCTTATGGTAATGCTTTTCTTATCTCAACTGAGCGCTCAATTGCTTCAGCAAAGTTTATATCTTTCATTTTCTTCCTCATCTTTCTATAAAAATTTCCATTCTATCTAATGTTTAATGAATAACGGAACATACTCTTATATTGTATATCCCATTATTTTATACATCACTATTATACCTTGGTTAACTTGACTACTGCCTGTCATATTATGATTTTTTAGAAACTCTCTAAAGATTTGTAAATTAATTATAATTTTTTAAATACTATAATTTTCTTATGTTTCCTATAAATATTAGTATACTTAACTTATGCCAATATAATATTTTTTTAACTTGTCATTAACCTATTTTAACTTAATGTTCCTACAAATGTTGTTACACTTTGTGCTGGAAGTGTTGCTGTGAAGCTTCCGTTAGATATATTTATATCTGCACCTTTAGCCATGTTTGATGATGATGAAGTTACATATGGTGATACACTAGAAGTTTTTCCACTTTGTATATTGAAGCTTTGGCTTACGCTAGATGTTCCTTGATTGATTGCAACAATTACTACTTTATTATCTCCTGTATATGCTGATATATAGATGTTTGATTGTGGATTACTTGCAGCATCAACCCTATAATATCCTGGGCGAATAAATTTTGAGAACTGTCCAAGAACATATGTCCTTTTCTGTACCTGACCAGCTTTATTATATAAGCCATTACTATCACTAATTACCCACCACCATACATAGGCGTTCATATTTCCAATTGTCATACAATCATTAATTTCTTTAGCAGTACTCATACATCCACTTATACTTTGATCATTTAGAAGATGTTCTGTCATCCATAATTCTTTTCCTTTATTACGTGCCAAAGAATAATCCTTAATAG
>JAEZKY010000016.1 GCA_023435985.1 Bacillota bacterium
ATACTATATATTACAAGATCTACTTTTCCCAAATCCTTTTTTATTAATTCAATAGTTTGTTCCTTTATTTCTTTTGAAAATGCATCTCCATTAATAGTCGCAGAATAATACCCACTTTCACCGGCATAATTTTCAAATGCTGCCGTATTATACCAGCCGGCTGTAGCTGTCCTGTTCTCAGAAGCAGACCTTTCAAAAACAACACCAATAGTACCTGCACCAGCGCCAAAAGTTGATACTATTCGTGAAGCCAGCCCATACCCTGTAGAGGCCCCAATAACAAGCACGTTTTTCGGACCTTTAATTGGCTTGATTTCTTTCACATAATCTATTGCTTTCGCAACATTTTTAGCGCACCCTTCTGGATGTGCTGTTGTACAAACAAAACCTCTAAATTTAGGATTTATTATCATCCTCTCACTTCCTCACCCATAATTTTTTATTCTAAATTAACAACTTACACCTTTCTGTTAACTTTATATAACAAATATACAAATCAACTTTTAACTATAAATATTCCATAAATATTCCATAAATAATGAATCATCAATTCATTATTATATTGCTAAGTAATATACTTGTAAACATGGAAATTGTAAACAAAGTATTAAGAAAGTGTTACTAATTAACTTTTTATTTGAAGTTATACATTTAATGAAAATAAAGTGCAAAGTATATATTGATCTTTCATACTTATGTAATAATGACTAACAAAAAAAGTATAGCAAAATTTAATAATTTTGCTATACCCTCTTAAAATCCTTTAAACTATAAACCTATTTACTTCTTCTATCATTTGATTTGTCATATTACTAAGTATTTGTGCAGAAGAAGCCACTTCTTCTGTTGATGCATTCATTTCCTCTGATGACGCTGAAATTTCCTGTGCTGATGCTGAAACTTCCACTGAAATTGAAGATAGTCCATTTATTTTAGTTAAAATAACATTCTTATCATTTTCTATCTTATCAGCAGAACCCTTAACTACTTCAATTTTAGGAATTACTTTATCCACTGCCTGTATTATCTTTTTAAATGATGTTATTGAATTATCTATAATTTTAGCTTGATTTATCATTTCACCATCCATTGCAATAGATTCCTTAACTATAGTTTCAGCATTGCTTGATATTACACTTATTAATTTGCTAATGTTTTCTGATGAATCTTTTGATTGTTCAGCAAGTTTTCTTATTTCTTCTGCAACTACAGAAAATCCTTTTCCTGCTTCTCCCGCTCTAGCAGCTTCAATAGCTGCATTTAATGCTAGTAAATTAGTTTGTTCTGCAACACTATTAATTAAACTTGTAATTTCATTTATTTCATTTATATCATTTCCAAGTGATTTTATTTTATTATTAAACTCTTTAAATGAATTACTTACATTTATTACTGATTGATTTAACCCATTCATTTCACTACTACTATCATTTGCCATTAAACTTATTTCTCTAGAATTAGAATCTACAACTTGTATTTCTCCAACCATTTCAGATAGCTTATCACTAAATTCATCAAGAATTTCTGTTATATGTATTAATTCCTCAGACTGATTACTTGTCCCTTTTGCAACTTCAGATATTGCCTCAGTAACATTTTGTGATACATTTGCTATCTCCTCTGAAATAGAAGATAAATTCTCTGATTGCCCATTAATACTTGAGGAATTTTCTTTTATTTTTCTAATCATCGTCCTTAAAGATTCCTGCATTGATTTCATAGCGTTAGTCATAACACCAATTTCATCTTTTGCTTCCAAATACTTAGTAGACATTTCTTCACTTAAATTTCCCTCTGCTAATATATCTAAATGTTTAGACGTTAATTTTATTCCCTTAGAGATACTGTTAGAGAGTATGTAAATTATAACCAAACCAATTATTAAAAATACTACAGATGATAATATAATTGAAATTTTCAAGCTATCTAATTCTGATAACTGTTCGCTTTGAGTTACAGAAATTCCTACAGACCAATCAGTTCCTTGCACTGGTGCATACCCTACAAATTTATTTTCTCCCTCATACTCATATTCACCTGTACCTTTTGCTTTAGTAATCATTTTACTTTCAATATCTGCCAAGGCTTGAACCTTAGGATCCTTTTTTGCTTCTTCTATAACATTGGACATTTGTAAAACTAAGTCTCTATTACTATTTGCAATAGTTGTACCATTTTTATTTATCATAAAGGCTGTACCTGTCTGCCCAATTTTAACTTGATCCGTTAAATCACTTAGTTTATTTCCATCGCGTGTTTCAATTAGCACTCCTGAGATTTCGTCGTTGTTTTTAATAGGAACCGCATATATAACAACTACTGATCCATCAGTTTTACTTATGGATGGATCGGTTACATTACTTTTCCCACTTAACGCTGTCTTAAAATACTCCTTATCCTTAACATTAGTATGTGTCCCCTCAGAAGTAGTAACATTTCCTTCTTTATCTATAATACTTAATCTAATACCTCCGGTTCTTTTTACTTCCTCTGATAGAATTGGAATCTTGCTGTCTGCTGAATTATTAACATCCTTTATATCTTCTCTTGCAGCAATAGACTCTAATGAGCTTAACTCTCCTTCAATTCTTCCTTGAATATTACTAGCAGTTTGCGCTGCAACTTCAGGCAATGTATTTTCTAAATTAGATTTTAATGCCTTTGATGAATTAATAAAAGAAATTATACCTAATCCTATACATATAACCGCTACTAATATTCCAAAAAACACCATTAACTTTACTTTTATACTTTTCATAATATTCCCCTTTACTAAAATTAGTACTTCTCATAATGCATATTTGTTATATCCTAGCCTCCCATCTAATATTCCTTACTTTATTATTTAGCAATTACAATGCCAACTTGATTTCATATTTTTGAACTTAGGCGTGTAGGCAGGTTATAATGACTCTCTTCCAGATTCTACTTTAATCTTTATATGGTATAATTCTAGTTTTTTGGAATTATTTTCAACACTATACATATTTATTATTTCTCAATCCGCTAAAATGAATAAAAAAAACTTATTCTAAAAAACTAGAAGTAAAATTTTACATTTCTATTTTTTTAGAATAAGTCACGAGTATTACCATCACTTCAAAAATTACTTTCAGTTATCTGAAGGTAATTTGCGATGAAAAAAACTACTTTATATTATATATTAATTAGTTATGCTCAAACTATTTGAAGTATTTAGAGATAGGATACTTTATTATTTATATTATAGTCATTGCATAACTCAACTAATCAAATTCAACATAATTATTATTTTCTTCATAAAAAAGCATCATAAAAATAATAATATTCTTAGTTTATTATAAAATTTTCAACTTGCACTTATTACATTTTACATAAATCATGAGCAATAATAAGCTCTGCCTCTGTAGCTGACTTAATTTCTTCAACTGTATATTTTGGATTGTATTCTTTTAATACGAGTCCATTCTTTGTAACTTCCATAACTCCCATTTCTGTAACAATAAGATTAACTTTTCCAACAGCTGTAAGTGGTAACTTGCATTCTCTTAATATTTTGGGTGCTCCTTTAGATGTATGAGTCATTGCTATAATAACTTTTTTTGCTCCACTCACTAAATCCATTGCTCCGCCCATCCCTGGAACCATTTTTCCCGGAACCATAAAGTTTGCTAAATTACCTTTTTTATCTACTTCCAAAGCGCCTAAAACTGTTGCATCTACATGCCCGCCTCTAATTATCCCAAAGGAAGTAGCACTATCAAAAAATGCAGCTCCTGTTTTTATAGTAACTGGTTGTCCACCAGCATTAACAATATCTTTATCTACTTCTGTTTCTACAGGTTCTGAACCCAACCCTACAAAACCATTTTCTGATTGCAGAACTACATTAACACCTTCTGGTATATAATTGGCAACCATCGTAGGAAGTCCTATTCCTAAATTCACTACATCCCCATTTTTTAATTCTCTTGCAATTCTCTTTGCAATAAATTCTTTTATACCTTCCTCTGCCATTAATTTTCACCTCCAACAATGTAGTCTACAAATATTCCAGGTGTCATTACATAGTTAGGATCTAATTCCCCTACTTCAACAATTCTTTCAACACCTGCTATTACTAAGTCAGCGGCTGTTGCCATTAGAGGATTGAAATTCCTTGTAGAACCTTTGTAGAAAATATTCCCATGCGTATCTGCAATAGAGCCACCTATTAATGCTACATCTGCTCTCAATGGTAATTCCAAAAGATATTCTTTTCCTTTAATTAGTAACTTTTGTTTTCCTTCTTCTACAATAGTTCCAACACCTGTTTCCGTTAAAAATCCACCTATACCTGCACCACCAGATCTAATTTGCTCTGCTAATGTTCCCTGCGGCACTAAATCTACTATTAATTCTTTATTGTTCATTTGTCTTCCAGTTTCAGGATTAAGTCCTATATGAGAGGCTATAACTCTTTTTACTCGTTTACTTACAATTAGTTTCCCTATTCCTTTATCTGGTAATCCTGTATCATTTGCAATAATTGTAAGGTTCTTTACTCCTTTTTTAAGTATTGCATCAATTAATATTTCCGGAGTCCCTACTGCCATAAAGCCTCCTATCATTACTGTCATATCATCTTTTATAAACTGGACAGCTTCAAAAGCCTTTTTAATTTTATTATCCATGCTATCTTCTCCTTCACTAACAATGGTAATGGTAAGAATAATTCTATATATCCATATCTAGTAACACAGAACTCAAGCTCTTACCATGCATATCTAGTGATAATGATCTTGTTACACCTCCACCTAATGCATCATACATAACAAAATTTAAAGCACCAATATTAGGTAGTTCGTACCTTACAACTTCTCCATGAACTATATCCTTAAACCATTCTTTTACTTTATCTGTTGTTACTTTTTCTTTTATAACTTCATAATTTTCAGCTTTATAAGCTATAAGTGATATGTTCGAAATATTTCCCTTATCGCCTGTTCTTGAATGCGCAATCTCTCTTAATTTCATTTTTTATACCTCCTCGTAAACTACTTTTATATTTATATCTTCATTTGGTACAAATATAGAAGCTACTGATACTATTTCTTTAACACCTTTCCTTGCTCCACCGCCACCAGCTGGACCATTTGTATAAAGCGCTTCGACTTCATTTCCAATTATTGCTGCATCTTCTTTTTTCAATGTTCTTCCAGCGACTCTAAGTCTTACCTCTTTAAAATCATTCTTTCCTTCATTTAGATAATTACTTAAAGAATCTTTGTATAGTGAATTTACCCCAATAAGATCTACTCTTAATTCTTCAATTGGTGCATTTATATGCTCTAATCTCTTTTGGATTATCTCTCCAGCTAACACAGCTCTTTCATAAGCTCCTGAACCGCCATAGCTCATTTCACCTTCACCAATATAGCAGTCTTTATAACCTACACTAGTTTTAAATAATCCGGTTTCTGCTTTTCCGCTTGCACCTTTTACTAAAACTTTATCTTTTTCAATTTCTGTAATAGTTACTTTTGAAAAATCTGCTATAGCATCTGGTGTAAAATAATTTTCCGGATCATGAATCTCATATATTATTTGTTCTTTACAAGTATCCTCTGTAACCATTCCACCTGCATCTTCAAGTTTTGTAATTACTATTTCACCATCTTCTGATACTTCTGCAATTGGAAATCCTAAGTTCCATAATTCCGGTACATCCTTATAACCTGGATCTGCATAATATCCACCTGTCACCTGTCCTGCACATTCTAATAAGTGTCCAGCCAAAGTACCTTTACCTAGTAGTTCATAATTATTCTTATTCCAGCCAAACTCAAACATTAATGGCGCCAAAGTAAGTGACGGATCAGCAACTCTACCGGTTATTATAATATCTGCTCCGTTATTTAAAGCTTCTATTATACCTTGTGTTCCAATATACGCATTGGCAGAAACTATTTGCTCTTTTATAGCTTCTAATTTTTCTCCTGTTTCAAGTATTTTATAATCCATATATTTATCTATATTTCCGAAAATATCATCTCCAAGCACTGCAGCTATTTTTAATCCTTCAATTCCTAATTCTCTTGCAATTTCACTAACCTTTTTAGCTGCTGCCACAGGATTTGCAGATCCCATATTTGTTATCACTTTTATTTTGTTCTTTTTACATAGAGGTACTACATGCTTCATTCTGTATTCAAGCAGTTCATTATACCCCTTGCTTTGATCCTTCAATTTTTGTTGTTGCCCCATTGCTATTGTTCTCTCGGCTAAACATTCAAATATTATATAGTCAAGTTTTCCCTTTTTCATAAGCTCTATTGCTGGTTCTATTCTATCTCCTGCATAACCAGCTCCTGCACCTATTCTAATTTTTTTCAATTTAATGCCCTCCTTATGATTAATGATTTACATACTAATATACATAGCAAACATTGTGCCAAAGTTAAAACTTCTAAATTTACTTAAGTTCTCACCTCAGGCATTGCATATTAATACTAATGTATCAGTCCATCTCACAGACTTTCTTTAGAAAAGTCTTATTTCTAAAATATTAGAAATAAAACTTTCTTAATTTCATTCTGCTTTATATAAATCTATTTAATATTGTTATAAACTTGAATTTCTAGAATTTAAGAATGACCAGTGGTACTTTCTAAAATTCTAGATATCTTAATAATCATTAAATATTAAAATTTAATTACTCCTATAAGCACTGACGTTATTAACATTACAATTGTTACTGCAAAAGCATAAGGTATAGTCTTTTTCTGATGTTCTCCAAGCTCTACTCCCGAAAGTCCTATTAATAAGAATGTTGAGCCTGTAAGTGGACTTATTGGAAATCCTGTTGTCATCTGTCCAAGTAACGCTGCTCTTGCAACTTCTATTGCTGGAACACCAAACCCTTTTGCAGTTTCTGCAATTACTGGTAGAACTCCAAAATAGAATGAATCTGGATCAAATATTAAACTAGCTGGCATTCCTATAACCCCTACAATAACTGCAAGATGTTGTCCTAGCGCATTAGGCACTATAGAAATTAATACTTTAGCCATAGCTTCAATCATTCCAGAATTTTGCATGATACCAACAAGTGCACCTGCAGCAAATAAAATACTCGACATTAAAAGAGCTTCCTTTGCATGTGCATCAATTCTTTCTCTTTGCACTTTTACATTTGGATAATTTATAACTAAAGCAATTATAAATGAAATCATAAATACTGCTGTTGGAGCAAATATTCCTCCTATAAGTACTCCTATTGTAACAATGATAATTAAAATATTAACCCAAAATAATTTTGGTCTAAAAAGTTTCTGTTTTTCTTCATCAATTGCAATTTCCTCTATATCAATATTCGAGAGGTTTTCCTTCCCAATTCTCGCAACTTCCTTTTTAGCTAGTCTATAATCTATAAATAATATGAATATAGCACCTACTAAAATAGGTACGATAAGTGGATTGAATAATTCTGTAGAAGATACCTTAAGAACAGACATAGCTCTTAGAGGAACTCCTCCCCAAGGCTCCATATTAACAAGCCCAGCCGATAAAGCTACTACTGTTGCCAGTGTAGTCCTTTTCATTCCCACTGCATCAAATAGTGGAAGTAATGCTGGGATTACAACCAAGAAGGTTACAGCTCCATTACCATCCAAGTGAACGCACATAGATAAAATAGCTGTACCTAATACAATTTTCACCGGATCTCTTCCAACTAATTTAAATATTTTCTTAATAATTGGATCAAATGTTCCTGCATCAGTTAAAATTCCAAAGAATAAAGTTGCAAAAATGAACATAGTTCCCGTTGGCGCTATGGCTGTAATACCCTTAATTATAAAATCACCTGTATTTTTTCCAAACCCACCTATTAGTGCTGCTACTGTCGGCACAGCTATAAGTGCCGTCACTGGTGTAGCTTTATTTGTCATTATTAGTGCTAGTAGGACAACTATAGTTATAAAACCAAGTATAGCTAACATCAATAACCCTCCTTTAAATTATATTTTCACTTTTATATACAGCAATAATCATGCCAAAAACAATTATTTTGATATCTATATTAAATTTCTAACAAAATATGATGGTAAGGAGCATTATTAATATATAAAAGGCGTTTGTTCATGCGAATTTATGTACCCTTCGCTTTAAATTATTGTCCTTAAAACAAAATATATCATTATCAGTGTTTTTATATTAAACATAATAAACCGTCAATAAATATTCTAAAAACTTAGAAATATTTTCTGACGGTTTGCTAAAAACTAATTACTTTAATTTTTAACAACTTTAGACTTTGTTATCTTTTTAACATTATTCATGTTAACATTTTCAATACTTCTTGAATTTTAAAATAAGAATTTAAAATTTATTCTAAAAAATAAGAAATATAAAACTATAATTTATAATATTTTAGAAATAGATATTTAATTATTTTAGTTTATTATAAAGTGTGGCTAGTGAAATACCTAGCGCTCTAGCGGCATTTTTTTTGCCTTCAACAGTGTCTCCATAAATAATAATAGCTTCTTTTATTACAGAAGCTTCTGACTCCTTTATGATTTCTTCAAGAGATTTTAATTTCATAATATTCTTTTTTATACCTTCTGCTTGAATAATTTTAGGAAGATGTTCTGGATTAATGATATAGTCATCTGTCATATTAGCAGCAAACTCAATGGAATTCTTCAATTCTCTTATATTACCTGGCCAATCGTAATTATATAGCAGCTTAACAGCCTCTTCAGAAATTTCAATATTCCTTTTTATTTTATAGGCCATTTGATTTATAAATTCATCTACTAATGGTTTTATATCTTGGCGTCTGCTTCTTAGTGGCGGTATATTTATTGGAAATATTGCAATTCTATAATATAAATCCTTTCTAAATTTATTTTCTTCTATCATTTTTTCTAAGCTTTTATTAGTGGCTACTATTATTCTAACATCTATATGTATTTCTTTAAGCCCGCCTATACGCCTAATGGTATTTTCTTGAAGTACTCTTAATAATTTTGCTTGCAATCCATAATCCAGTTCAGATACTTCATCTAAAAACAGTGTCCCACCGTTAGCTAATTCAAAAAGACCTTCTTTTCCTCCTTTTTTAGCTCCAGTAAAAGCACCTTCTTCGTAACCGAAAAGCTCACTTTCTAATAAATTGCTGTCAAACGTAGCACAGTTTACCGCGACAAAAGGTCCATGTTGTCTATTGCTATATACATGTATAGAATTAGCATAAAGCTCTTTACCAGTTCCACTTTCACCAGTAATAAGTATATTAGACTCACTTCTCGCAGCTTTTTGAGCCAGTTTTTTAGTTTCCTCTGAATTTATATCAACACAAATTATATCATCAAAACTATACTTAGCTTTATTCATACTCTTAACTCTTTTTTCAAGATTGCTTATTATTAAATTTGATTTATTTAATTGTTCTGTAAGTTTATATATTTCAGTTATTTCATTTAATATAGAGATACCTCCAATTATTTCATTACTTTCAATAATTGGCACCATATTTACTATATATTCAGCATCTCCTACTTTTCTAGGGACTCTTAATAACTTTTCACCAGTTTTTATTACATGTGGCAGCCTAGAGCCCAGTCTCACTTCAGATAAAGGTTTGTCAATTATATCTTCTCCGCTGACTTCTGTTATTCTCGTATATGCAGGATTAGTGTATTTTATAATCCCTTCTCTATCAGCTATAAGAACTCCATCATGTAAAGAATCCAATATGATTTTTACCCAATTAGTTACTTCCACTATTTTCACTCCATTCTAATAAACTCTCAAATATGTATATTACCTTTTTTCCTTCCTCTCCTACAATTTTTGTAGTTTTCTCAATTATTTAAAACTATTTTAATAATATCATAACTCTTTTCCTAAACCTAATTCAATTTCCTCCTACAAAAGTAAAAAGAACTGACAATAACTCTTGCCAGTTCTTCAAAATATCATTATTTCAAATAATATTCCTTTATGATATTTTAATACCTATTTATAACTTTTTGAAATAGATTTTATCTTGAAATTATAAGATAATTATTTATTGCCTACAATAACACAATAAACAAACTTAAATACTATTATTGTGGATCATAAGATGCCCAGTCATAATATGCATTAAGTGGAGTCACTCCATTATAAGCACCTAACCATGAGTCTACCCCTGTTCCTGGCCATAAATTCATCATGATTTTACCAGGGTGTGATGGAATATTACTTGTTGCTCTGTAAACTTCCTTTCCATCTACTAACCATGCAATATAGGTTGGCTGCCAGTTAAAGGCATAAGTATGAAAACTTGTTGAAGCATCAAATCCTAAATTATAAAGGTGCTCATGATTTCCTACACCATTTGTATAATAGTTAAATTGTACCTTTGTTGTATCCTTACCTAAAAACTCAATATCAATTTCATCCCAAGGAGTATTATCTGATGGCCCTGTATAAGTAAAGAATGAAGAGACTATACCAGTATTTTTTGCGGGTTTCATACTTACTTGATAAAGTCCATAACTAAAAGTATCATTTGAGCGATATTCTGCACCAGCATATGGCTTAGAACCGCCTTGTGTATCTTTATTTAAAGTAAGATCCATAACTCCATTACTGAAATTAATGTTGCTAGCTCTCCAAGTACAATTAAACGATCCTCCATTAGTCCAGCCATCTGACTTTGACCAGCTTCCTGTGTTAGCATAATCAAATCCATCACTAAAGTGAGATTTAGTCACTGCAAAAGTCTTTGTTGGAATAAAAGCTCCTACTAAGAAGGTGCTTACTAAAATTCCCAATACTGCAACTTTTATTTTTTTCTTCTTCATATATTTTTCCTCCCCTAATTAAATAATTTATTAAAATCATAATTGATTTTATACCTATCATCTTTGTTATTTATTTTTATACTGCCTACACATTATTAAAATAAATAACATTCCTATATTCACTTTTATACAATATCTAATTTCTATCTATAACTTTATGATATATAAAAAAGTACCTTACTAAAATGGTATAAAATTACGATAAAGTATGAAAAAATTACTGACTTTAAACATTTACATAAAGCAGATAAAAAAAGAGACTCTTTTTTAGAATCTCTTATGCTTGCATTACATTTTTCTTGTATTCAGCTGGAGTATAACCTGTATGCTTTTTAAAAAGTTTACTGAAGTAGGTTGTCTCCTTATAACCTAACATATCACTAATCTGATAAACTTTATAATCATATTTCTTCAATAATATCTTTGCCCTTTCCATTTTTGCTCTTGTTGCATATTCTAAAAAATTCTCCCCAGTCTGCTGTTTGAATATTGAGCATAAATAGTTTTTACTAATATTTAGTTTATTTGCTATAGACGTTAATGTAATATCTTCATCTATATGTTTTAGTACATATTCACATGCTTTATATACTATATTATCACCCTGATTTAAGTTGTATTCCTTTATAATTTCTATAAGTTTGGCTATATTATCAATTAACTGTTTCTCAATATCTATAAGGGTTTCAACTCCTAGGAAACCAATCTTAATTATTTTGCTAAGATCATATACATCTTCTATAAAACTATATTTTTTGAGCACGTTACTGTAAATATTATATACAATTTCTGTAAAAGCAATATTAATCCTAAAAATATCGAAATTTAATATATTGGCTATTTCTTCTACCAGTTCATGGAGCATACTTAATGAATCCTCTTTACCAATAAGTATTGAATTTATTAATGCTTTTTCCTTCTCAATTGGATAAACAAAATTTTTCTGTCTAAGCTCAGCTAATTCATTTACATGTATTAGCTTATTTGTACCCAGCACATATTTATATTTTAGTGCTTCCTTAGCATTTATATAACTTTTGTACATACTATATATTTTATTGTAGCTATTACCGACTCCTATATTTAATTTTATTTGCAGTTCTTCATTGGCAGCTTCAAGTATATTCCCTAATATTCTAATAAAGTTTTCATTTAAATCTGTTATTTCAATATTATTATCTATTTGCACTATAATGATTTTCTTCCCAAAGTCACCATCTAATACAGAAAAATATTCTATACTGCTTTTCTTGAATTCTTTTTGTATTATATTGTCAACCGATTTCTCTAAAGAGCTTAATTCATCAGTTTCACCTAATTCTTTGCTGCTAATAACAATTTCATTAATTTCAATAATCGCAACTTGAACTTTGCCTTTTATAAGAGGCAGATTATATTGTAAAATATATTCATCCATCATCATTAAGTTTTTTCCTCTTAACAAGTCATATAATATTTTTTCCCCAGATATAATTCTATTTACCTTATATTCATTATCCTTTTTTTCCTTGATCTCTAATTTGTTGTAGACATTAATTAATATACTTTTAAGTTTTTGAGAATCAAGTGGTTTTAATATATAATCAAAAGCACCCAGTCGTATACCTTGCTGTGCATATGCAAATTCATCATATCCACTTAATAGTAGTACTAATGTATCTAATCCATTTTCCCTAATCTTTCTTAATAGTTCAATTCCAGTCATTTTATGCATCTTAATATCTGACACAATAAAATCTATATTATATTTATTAAGTAGTTCAATAGCCTCTTCACCATCACGTGCTTCACATGTAATCTTGAAACCATATTCTTCCCAATTGATTATTTTTTTTAACCCCATTCTTATAATTGGTTCATCATCTACAATCATTACTGAATACACATTTATCTCCCCCTAAGATATTATCAAAAAATAACAGTTCCAAATATTCTCTGCATATTGAGATTTGCAATTTTCTTTCATATACTTAAAAACTCTCACTTGATTAATATTTTAGTTAATTATCCATAATATTAGGCAGCTTAAGTGTTATCTTAGTGTAACACCCTTCCTTAGCTTCAATGATAATACCATATTCTCTTCCATAAAAAAGCTTTATTCTATCATTAACATTTTTAAGTCCGAGGCCATATATTTTATCTGTATTTCCATTTATATAATTCTGTACCTCCTGCACTTTGTTTATATCCATCCCCTTTCCATCATCCTTCACATTTAGATATAAATATGCTTCATTAATCTCAACTGATATAGAAATACTGCCATTTTCACTCACTAATTTTTCAGAAAGTCCATGCTTCACCGCATTCTCTACTAAAGGCTGAATAGTTAGTTTTAGTATCTTTATATTCAAGAATTCGGTGTCAATATCAATATTTAGGCTTATTTCAAACTCATATCTTATGGTCATTAGTGATATATAATTTTTAATATGTTTTATTTCTTCATTTAGTGGTACAAATTCATTATTCCATTTCATGTTATATCTCATCATATCACCTAAGGATGCCAAACAATCAGATACCATATAATTTTCTTCAACTAGTGCCATCATCCTGATATTTTCAAGGGTATTATACAAAAAATGAGAATTTATCTGAGTTTTTAATGCCTTTAGCTCTGCCTCTTTGGTTATTATTTCTTTATTTATACTATCCTTAATAAGTGTATCTATAGTTTTCATCATTTCCCTAAAGTTATGAGCAAGCACTCCTACTTCATCACTTCCATATACCTCTATGCTTGGCATTAAGTCTCCAGCTTGTACCTGTTTAACTGCAGAAATTATTTTATATAGTCTTTTTAAAATAGCTTTAGTTGCGTAATATACAATTAAAGATAAAAAGATAAGTAGAAAAATAGAAGCCCAAATGACCACATTTTTAGAGTTTTTAATTTCTTTTGAAATGTTATTCAATGGTATTACATTTATTAAATAATTATTAGGAATTGGCGACTCTTTATATAGTACAATATAATCTTCACTCCCCTGACTATAATTCACTTCTCCTTTTTCATCTTTTAACTTATCCTTGATAAATTCCAAAAATAGTTTTTTATCAAAATTAAAACTTCTTAGCAGGGTACTATTTTCATCTGTTTTTATATCCTTGTTTTCTTTATTTACCAAAAGTATTTGTCCACTTTTCAAATCATCATTTTCATACATTTTGGGAAAAAAGTCTTTAGACCGCATAGTTACTCTACTAATTCCTAAATATTTATCACTTGGATAATTGATTTTTTTATTAAGAGATACTACCATATCTTTTGTTTCATCATTTAAGGTAGATTTAACTTCTATATCATTATCATAGTGATTTACATTCCAATACTCTGCACCATTTTTTTCAACAACTTTTTTATACCATTCATTATCAATAATCCTATCTTCTTTATAAAAAGTAGGCCAGATTTCACTTACTTCTGAGCTATTGGTAAATATATTTATCTCCTTAATTGTAGGGTTATTGTTTTGCAGATTAATCAACTGTTTATAGGTGTTTTCCCTAAAATCAATTAATTCTTTTGCTTCCTGATTATTAGCACCTTTTAAATATCTTATTACTTCATTATCAGATTCTATGGAGCTAATTATGTTCCTCATTATGTAAACATTTTTCTCTACACTATCATATTCAGTGCTAAGATCATAATTTGCTCTGCTTACTGCATCATGTTTTGCATTATAAGAAAGCGAGCTAAATATATAGATAGAAAATATTAATATTGGAATGCCGATAATTAATATATACATGGTTATTAATTTTTTTATTAAACTTTCATTAAGTAACATTTGCTTAACTTTTTCTAACAAAACCACAATATTATTTCTCATTTAAGCTTCTCCTATTTCAATTTATCCTGCAATATTTAGCTTTTTCTTATTTTCTTCATATTTTTGCTGGGCATACTTTTGTATCTCATCCCAGCCTTGTTCTTTCCTATACGTGATAAATTCGTTTAATATTCTACTAAACTCTTCTTCATTCCTGGCTATAAGCAGACTCTTTAACGTACTTCCCCATTTTCTATTTATTCTAGCTAACGCTGCTTCTTTTTCATTATCTTCATATGAATAAATGTTATCAAATAAGGAATAATTATAGGTCTTTCCCTTTGACCAATCACTTATTATACTTATTGCTTTCTCATTAGATGGTGTCCACTTCTGTATTAAGTTACCATCTGCCAGCATCCAATAAGTATTTGCCGCCCCATATTTATTGTCAAAAGCTATTCTATCTGTATTTAGCAAACTTAATGCTTCAGGTTTGAACTGTTCCTTTCCATCAATTACATCCCAAGTCAACCCCTTTATACCTAAATACAAATCTCTATTTCCCTCCTCACTAATTAAATAGCTTAAAAATCTTATAGCTCTTTTTGGATCTTTACAGGATTTTGAAATCAACGTAACTGTCCATCCAGAAATGCTGTCTCCTGACAATTTAGGAGAATCAAGCTTAGAATTTGCGGGTCCATCAACAGCTATATATGCTTTATTCTTGTCTCTAGAATACAACTCTAATTGCTGAGCAGACATGTCTGAACTTTGATAAAGCATTGCAAAATATCTTCCTTCTGTTATATTTTCTTCTATCTGAGCTCTTTTATCTACAAAGATTTCCTTAGATAACAATCCTTTTTCATTGGCTGTCCTCAAGGTTTTTAACCATCTTATATATTCTTCATCTGTATTTTTATCGTATAATTTACCCTTCTCCTCCCGAGGAACTGCTAAAAAGTTTGGTAAAATACTATCTAAAGAAAGATTTCCATAATCATCGAATTCATGAACTCCTAGAGGTATCAGCTCTTGACCATCAACTATAGGAAATTCTTTTTTAGCCCTTTCAAGTGCATTTAAGAACCCTTCAGGAGTTCTCATGTCAGGTTTTCCTAAAGCTTCATAAATATCTTTTCTAACTAAAAATGCTTGATTAGATGGTTTTTCTTCCTTATAATCCTTAAAATCAGTCATTGGACTCGAGAAATTGGGATAGCAATAAACATGTCCATCATTTTGCCTATACCACTCCAATTTTTGTTTATCTGCAACTTTCATAAAATACGTATCATATTGTTCTGATAGCTTATCAAGTGATAATGCCAAGCCATTTTGAATAATTCTTTTATACCCATAATCTTGAGAACTCAAAGTAATAAAATCTGGCAATTTACCTGTCTCAATCATAGAGTTTAATTTTTCTGTCTCATCACCACTTGGAGTTATTAAATTTAAATTGACGCCAGTCTTATCAGTGACATACTTCGAAACTGGATTAGTACCCCATTTAGTTTGAAACCACGAAAAATCAATATACCAATCAAAGGTTATCGGTGTTGTATCCAGCTTCCACCCTTCTTCTGTATAATTGTTATTAACCGTACTATCTATTTTTGCATTGAATAAACCACATGCTGTGAAAAATACAGAAATTAAAGTTAAAGTTATAATCTGCATACAAACCTTTACATTCAACCTTTTCATGAGTAATCCCCCATTTTAATACTAAGAGTTTCCACAACTAATTAGAAATATTTTTTACTATCTTTCTTACAAGCACTAAAAACGCTTCTCTTTCTTCATATGTATCTAAAGAACTTATTACCTTTCCATAAATCTCCTCTTCAAATTTTACATGCTCTTTCTGAACTTCCATTCCTTTTTCAGTAAGCTCTAGTTTATATGATCTTCTATCTTTCTTACTAATTGCTCTAACTATAATATCATTCTTTTCTAATTTATCTATTATGCTGGTTAACGTACTTTTAGGAATATTTAATGCATCTACTATATCTCTTATAATCACTTCTTCTTTTTCAGAAATAATCCTAATTATAGATAACTCATTTGTACTAAAGACTTGTATGCTCGGATATTTTGCTTCTATATCTTTATAATTTGCTTCCATAAACATACTATGCCATAATGCATTAAACTCATTAACTTGTCTTTTGAATCCTTTATCCATAATAATTCTCACTCCAAAATTCTTATTATTTATTATTTTATTTTAGCATTAATTGCAAAACTCTTCCAATTAATTTTTTTAAAGTCAAATGGCTCAAAACCGCACTCTACCAATAGTTTTTTTATTTCCTTTTCCGAATATATATAATAATCGCCTTTATTTGATGATTTTAAAAACATATTTATAATTGGTTTACAAACCGCTGGTGCTGTTGGATCTCCAATAATCAATATACCATCATTACTTAAAACTCTTCGCATATCAGATAAAACTTTTTCTGGATTTGGATAATGATGAAAGGATGCATTACATACTATAACATCAAAAAAATTATCTTCCCATGGTATATATTCAGAATCTCCAACTTTAAGTTCTACTGCATCTCCAAGATTTTTCTTAGCAGTTTCAATCATTTTTTCAGAAATATCTAAGCCATATAAATTAAAATTTTTGTTTGCTGCGAGTCTAATTAATACATTTCCTGTACCGCATCCTACATCTAATATTCTTTTCGGATTTGCTTTAATTATTCTGTTTACAATTTCACCATACATTGGAGCTACAAATTTTCCATCACCTTTCTCATCATAGATTGAAGCCTGCTTATTATAGGTCACTTTTGAGTTTTCCTTAAAAACATTTTTATTACTTTCCATATCAAAGCCTCCAATAAATATAATTCAATTTAAATATAGTACTGTATTCGTACTATATTTTTATGGTACTACTTTCCATAGTAAAATTCAACCATATTATTTATATTTTAGAAATTAGAACCCATTTATTTCATCTCATAAAAATAGCGTTAATAATATTATTAAATATCATTATTAACGCTATAATTACTTTACACATATCTTTTTGTCAAATCTTAAACATTTGCTCTAATTAATAATTTTTCTTATCCATTCCTTTAATTTATCGCTTTTTTCTAATTCTGTACTAGAATCTGCAAATTCAATTTTTCCAAGTATAGTATTATCTTTTAAAGCAGCTTCTAATTTATCAAAACATTTTTGAGCTCCGCCGCCACCATGACAGGCAAAAAATGCAAGATTCTTATGAGCTATTTTATTTTTAGAGATAAAAGTATTTATTGGTGGTACATAAGTTCCAGCCCAAACTGGTGTCCCGATAAATATTGTGTCGTACTCACTTAGATCCTGAATTTTATTTTTTAAGGAAGGCTGTTTTTTAAATAAGGCACCCATACCTCCAAACCAATATTTCTTGATTCCACTTTTGGGATATTCCTCTACTGGCTTTAATTCAAGTAACTCACATTTTAATTCCTCTGCTATCATATCTGCTATGAATTTTGTATGCTCCTCTAAGGAATAAAAAACTACCAACCCTTTCATTACATCACTCCCAATAAAATAATTTCTAATATTCTATTTTATACTCTTATCTATTTTCTTAATTATTATATATATCCCTTATAAAAACATTTTACCCATAAAAATCATAAAACACTAGTAATACACTTTATATTTTTAGATTTAATATATCATCAAATTTATCTATAACATAGTCATATTCTTGAACGTTACCAAAGCCATACTTTGCATAAACAAATTTTACTTTAGCAGCTTTTGCCCCTTCCAAATCTCCATTAGTATCGCCTATGTATATTGAATTTTTAAAACTATTTCTCTCTATTATAAGTTTTATATTTTCTCCTTTTGCTAATCCAGTTGCTCCTGAAGATTCAAAGTCAACAAAATATTTAACTAAATTATGTGCTTTAAAAAAACACTCAATATATCCTTCTTGGCAGTTACTTACAATGAATAATTTATATTTTTGTGATAATTCTTTAAGGGTTTCCTCTACTTTAGGAAATAATAATCCACCACGCTTTCCTAAGCATTTCAGCTCATTTTCACATACTTCTTCCATTAGCTTCATCCTCAATGCTTCATCTAAATCTGGAAATAACTTTTTCCCTATATCCTCATTTACTAATCCCATACATCCCTTTATTTCCTCATAAGTTACTATCTTTTTCTTTACCTTTGAATGCTTTTCTAAAACTTCTTTCCAAGCTTCACAAACACCATCTATTGCATCCCAAAGGGTTCCATCTAAATCAAATCCAATACTATCTATCTCCATATCATTACATCTCCAATCTAACCTGTGAAATTTAAAATTATAATTACTTATTAAATTTATTTAAATATTATCACAATGATTAATATTAATCTATTTTTACAAATATTTTTAAATATCACATGCCTGTAGGAACTTCAATGTTAATAATCATATTGGCTCTTATAATAAGCGTATTATGCTCTATAATTATCACTAACAAGAAGGAATAAAAAAATTACATTTATAAACAACATTGCCTAAAGTCTCACCTTATGGTAATATTTATTAAAAGTATTTTAAATTTTATAATGCATATAGTTTTCTAGGGTTCCACAGTGTTTTACTGGTTTGGTCCAAGAGAAAACGCACAATAATGTTGTGTACACGGAAGGATAAAAGCCTGGGAGAATTAAATAAAATTCTCTTTAGGCTTTTTTATTTTTAAATATATCTCATAAAACAAATTCAATATATTTACGCGCTGAAAGGATGGAAGTAAAATATGTCAGAAAATAAATTAATACTACAGCTATTAAAAGAAAAATATGGGGTTTGCAGATTAGCTGAAACTTCTTCAATTCCAGAATGGGCAAAAACTAGCGATTTCTTTTCCATAACTAAAACATATGACGAGCTATCAATTGTATGCCTTGAAGCCAATATTCCTGAAGATATAAAATGCGAGAAGGATTGGCGAATTTTAAAAGTTGAAGGACAATTAGACTTTTCCCTAATCGGCATACTCTCTGAGCTCAGCACAATATTAGCTCAAAATAAAATAAGTATATTTGCCATTTCTACCTATGATACTGACTATATACTTGTTAAAGATAAAGATGTTCAAAATGCTGTAACAGCCTTAATTCATAAAGAATATGAAGTTCTAACCTAAAAAACCTTATTGTTTTGGCATATTAAAGAAAATAACAATTCCAAATACGAGGGCGGCTTAACTTGTTATTTTCTAATAAGACCTTATAAAGAGACAGCATTATTACTGTCTCTTTATAGCTATAGGTATCTATTAATAATAATAAGGATAATATACATATGGTGGAGCAACATAAGGATAAGGTAATAATGATAAAGCAGCTAAACCAGCAAGAGGGAAAGCTTGTCTTCTAAAGCGCCTGTATCTCATTGGAGGGCGATAATTATAATATTGTCTTTCCTGATATTGATAATATTCAGGATCATTTTGTTGATATTGATAATACTCTGGATCTCCTCCTCCGCTATTATCCATTACATCCTCACCAACCATAATGATAATTCTCTCGGAGTCCACACTTTCAATAATTCCATCTAAAGTTTTTCCATCTGTCATGGTCAATTTGACATGGTAATTCATACATTTTTTACATTTATCATGCATTCCTCTTGAATCTCTATAAGTATCTTCTTGTTCAAATTCCATTTACTTCAACATCTCCTTTCGAATATCATGATATTCATCTATTAGGAAAACTGTACCAACTTTATGGAATTTTTTCCCTTAAAACTTTAATTTAATAAGTTTATTCACTTTATCAGCATTTCTAATTTGAATTAACAAAACCATAATAATTAAGTATTTATATACATTTCAATTGCGGAATATATATATAGTAATATAAAATTATTATTATAAAAGTATAAAGACAGTAAACTTATTCTTGTTTACTGTCTTTAGCTTTTCATAGAATTAAAGTAATTTTTCGATTGCTTCTTCTAGCTTTTCTGGTTCAAATGTTGGCGCATATCTTTCAACTATATTTCCATCTTTATCTACTAAGAATTTTGTAAAATTCCATTTTATATCGTCTCCAGTTGTATTAAAACCTTTTTCGGATAGCAATTTATATAAACCTTCTGATGCTTCATCTTCAGCTGCTTTTGGTGCTTCCTTCTTTAAAAACTTATATAAGTCAGCTGCATTTTCACCATTTACATCTATTTTAGCGAAAGTTTCAAATGTAGTATTATATTTAAGCTGACAGAAGCTTGCAATTTCTTCATTGCTTCCTGGTGCCTGTTCAAAGAATTGATTACATGGGAAGTCTAAGATTTCCAATCCTTTGTCTTTATATTTATCATATATCCTTTGAAGACCTTCATATTGAGGGGTAAATCCACAGCCTGTAGCTGTATTAACCACCAATAATACTTTTCCTTTGTAATTAGTTAATGAAATATCGTCACCTTTTATATTTTTTACCTTATAATCGTATATCATATTATATCTCTCCTTTATAAATATTATTATCTGATAATTTATTTAAGTGAAAATTTCACCATATAACAAATTTATTTATTGTTGCAGCAGCTTTTCTATATCACCTTTTAACTTTAATGGAGTTGTTATTGGTGCATATCTTTTTACTACATTACCTTCTGAATCTATTAAAAACTTAGCAAAGTTCCATTTAATTTCTTTATTCAAAATGCCTTTAGCCTCACTTTTTAAATATTTATATAGTGGATGTGTAGTCTCTCCATTTACATCAATTTTTTCAAACATTGTAAAACTAACGCCATAATTAATCAAACAAAATTCGCTAATTTCCTTATTAGTTCCTGGGTCCTGCTTAGCAAATTGGTTACATGGAAAGCCTAAGATTTCAAAGCCTCTATCTTTATATTCTTTATAAAGTTCTTCTAATTCTTTAAACTGAGGTGTTAAGCCACATTTACTGGCTGTATTCACTACTAAAATTACCTTACCTTTAAACTCTTCCATCTTTATTTCTTGACCATTCATCTTATTTGCTGAAAAATCGTAAAATCTCATGTTGATCATTTCACTCCTTATTCATATTTTGAATTGATGTAAATTTAATTTTATTCAACATAATTATTTAAAAATAATGAAATTCTTCACAGGAATTTCAAATGAATGTTTTATATAAAGAATAATCTATTTTTATAAATTAAATTGTTCTCAACTAATTTATAAACTAAGTATATACTCTACAACTTTAAATGTCAACCTTAATCTCATTAACTTCTTAAAATATATTCTCCATAAAATCAATAATTATTCATAGTTATAATCCTAGTTCATCTAGATGACTCTGTTATTCATTCCATTAATAAAGAGTCACCTGCTTAAAGATTTTATTATTAAAAGTATCATTTAACTCTAGACTTAAACTTCTCTACAGTAATAATCATCATATCCCACCACTTTTTTGTAAACAGGCTTAAATCCTGCTTTCTTCAATGCACGAATACGTTCTTCTGCCTTTTGAATTGCTTTAGTAAGTATCCCATTAACCTCAAATGCTTCGAAAAAATACTCATTTGATATAGCTAATATATCTTCAATTATAGATTGAATCTCATACTTACTTTGAAGATCAATCCTTAAAATACCATAATGATTAAACTCATCATCTGCATTCCTATGAAACATTTCTATAGTTCCAATCTTTTTATTCGTACCCTTTAAAATTACCGTCCATCTTACCAATTCCTCATTCTTATAGGAAGCTTCCCAAAATTCAATAGCTTGTCTCATTCGTTCTATTGTTGTGTAATTAAAATTATCTCCATTGCAGTTATCTGAATTAAATAATTGAACAGCCTTTTCATCACTATAACATTCAAGTAACTCTTCTAAATCCTCATTGTTTGTTTTTCTTAATGTAATTAACCCTTTTTCATATACTGGACATTCTTCATAAACACTTTTCATAATACTAACTCTCCCTATGTTTTTTCTATAGATAAACACACTACTTGTTTAAGCAAAATTTTAATTTACAGAAAGTATAACAAGAGAATAACGACAGCAGTCTATCACCCTTTTTTAATCTATTATTTGTATTCATTTTACCATATATCTATCAAACTTACCTATAACATCAAAAATCACTTCTTATTCTTAAAGTTAAAGAGGCAGCACTATTTATCAAAAAATAGTCTGCCTCTCTATAATTAATAAAACTTTACAAACTCATCTACAGGTTTCCTATATCCTCTAATCTTATTGCTGCTCTTATCGATTTTTCCCATAGTAATCATTAAAACAGGAGTTTCATTCTCAGGGATATTTAACAATTTGCTTATCTTATCCTTGTCAAAATATATCATTGGGCATGTATCCCATTCTTTATCTTTAGCGAGTAGCATAAAAAGCATTGCTGATAGAGATGCATTTCTTATAGCTTCATCATGCTTAAAGCCTTCTCCCCATCCTTCATAAAGATTTCTAATGGTATTAATCATGATATCATATTCAGTTTTATCAATCATTCCAAGCATCATTGATCCTTCATAAATCTTATCTGCTGATAAATAGGCATTCTTATCACCTGTAACTATTATTGTTGCTGAAGCAGTCTTTATTTTATACTGATTAAATGCAGCTTCATAAACTTTGTCCATCAATGTTCTATCTTCTACAACATAATATTTTGCATGCTGTAAGTTATAAGCTGAAGGTGCTAAGGAAAGTTCTTTAAATATGTCATAAAAATCTTCTTTAGGTATTTTAATATTTTCAATAAATTTATTTGCTGATCTTCTTTCTCTTACTATTTTCAAGAATTCATTCATTTTCATCATCCTCTCTTCTGACAGTAATTATACTAGGTAGTCCTATTATTGTATAATATTTTTATAAGATGTACAATCTTTCCATATTCTACATCCCCTCTTAATTAATCATTGTTCTATTTGACTTAAATAATTATCTGTTATATCAATATGTGTCAATCCTATATTACTTGATAGAGTTCCATCTAATTTTAATTCTATATTCAAAATTTTAATTTCCTTTATCATCTTCACTTTATGTCCATCACATTTGCTTTAACTTATATTATTGATCAAATTTTATTATTTTTATATTGTGATGGCCTACTGAGTTGTTGATATAATCTATTTGCACACTGTTCTCATCCAGCCATTTTATAGTTGCTGCCCCATGTGAGAACGGGCTAACGTCATAATCAATAGATTGATTTATACGTTTTATAAAAATTAAATATAGATTATAGCAAAAGGCAGATAATTTTTATTTCATAATCTACCTTTTATATTTATATATTTATTTTTACTTATACCTAAAAAATCCACACCTCCAATGTACTCTTACTCATTCTTTAAAGCTTCATACAATAAACATCTATAAAAATTTTAATCATATTAACATACTTCACTCCATCATCATTATTTCTTCTCTAACGTTTCATATTTAATTTGAATTCCTTTATACTGCTCTAATTTCTTAAATATCTCTTCATCATCTTTTATATTTACTATTAAATCACTATTTCCATCCCATTCAACGTCAAATTCTCCGTAAGTTATAAAAACATTTCCAGTTGTATCACCTAACTTCTCTCCCTTATTTAAAATGCTTAATTGATAACTTGCTTTCGTGGTAGCTCCTAAATCTCGAATGAAGCAAAAAGCAGTATAATCACCATCAGGAGACCCAATCTCTTTAATTACTGTATTATTTGCATTTGAATTTAAACTTGAACATCCTATCAATGTAATACTAAAAATTAAACATAATGTAATTATTTTTATTTTATTTTTCATTATTACTTCCTCTCCACGAACTATTATCTCTTAAATTTCTACTCTGTTGAAGCAAGGTGTTATATCCATAAATTCTGAATTTAACCATCTATTATTTAATCATTTTAACTTGAATTTTGTGTATTATAAACTATCCCATTGTTTTATTATAGCTTTGTTTACAATTAATTCAAATTATACTTTAGTATACTTTTTTAATTTTTTATTAATATTTCAGCTTATAAGATTCATTAAAAACTATAATAAATCCCTTACTATAATCTTTTCACTGATAAATCATTTAATTCTGCCATTATTTTTTTGCTATTTAGCTTTGCTGCTATAGGTGCGAATATATCTAAAGTTTCCTTTGCTTTCTCTTTCCAACGAGTTTCATCAATAAATTCAATTGTTCTCATGTTATGAAGCCTATCAGAAAGTTTAACCATTATTACCTCCTCATCTATTACTTCCTGTGGTTTAAATGTTTTTACTTCTGTTATAATCTCTGCAATTCTTACAGAAAATTCAGCTGCGACCTTTTCTATTGACAACTTTTCCTTTTCAAAATTAACATCATGTAACAAACCAGCTATAACAGCTTCTTCACTTGCTCCCATTTCTGCTAAAATGATTGCTGTATTAATAGAGTGTGTTACATAATCATCACCTGAATATCTTCTTTCACCCTTATGTGCCTCACATGCAAATTCATATGCCTTTTTAATATTTTCTTCGTTATATTCCAGCCCATTTTCAATTATCATTCTTTTCAATATTTCATATAACTCCTCTTTAGCTGCGTGAATCTTTGTGTTTCTCATAAAAACATGCTTCATATTACAATTACCTCCTAAACAATCAATCTGAAAACAAAAAGCTCTTAAAAGTGCAGGTGAAAAACCGAATCTATTTTTAAAAGCTTTTGTGAAGCTGCTATGCGACTCATAACCATATTCCAATGCCACATCGATTATCTTTCTTCCATTTCCAATCTCTTCTGAGGCTTTAATTAGTCTACGTTCCTTCACATATTCCATAATGGATAAGCCAACCTGTTTTCTAAACATTCTTGAAAAATAATACAACGAATATCCAGCTTCCTTGGCAATATCTTCTACCTTAATAGCTTCATTGATATTTTCTTCTATATATTTAAGACTCTTAAGCACGATTTCACTAAATTCCAAAGCTTTTCCCTTCCTTCTTTTAAGTGATAATTATAATATACAGTGTTTTTATTAAAATTTCTTTTCCATTTTTGCCATATAGATATAACGTGTAATAGAAATTATCTTTATTGTGACTATCGAACTATCTAAAGCAAATACCTTTAATTTTAATGAATAATAATATTTTATGTGCAACAAAAAATCCAAGTAAAAAAACTTGGATTACATGCATTTTACATATTGTTACAGGTATCTATAATCAATTTATAATCAACA
>JAEZKY010000045.1 GCA_023435985.1 Bacillota bacterium
ATATTATACTCGCCAAAATAATTGAACCTAAAACTGCTAGTATGAAGCCTAATGACAGTCTCTTAACTAATGATATTTTCATTTTTTCACCTCAGGAAAAGTAGGATTAAATTTATATCCCATTCCATATACCGTTACTATGTATTCTGGTTCCTTAGGATTACTTTCTATTTTTTGACGGATATTCTTAATATACGTATCTACTGTCCGATCAAAGCCTTCATAATCTATTCCAAATGCCTTTTCTACTAATTCTTCTCTTGAAAATACTTTTTCTGGATTTGATAAAAAAACTATTAAAAGTTTAAACTCATTTGCTGTGAAACTCACAGCTTCATTTTGCTTTTTTACTATCATTTTTTTTATATTAACTTCTAGATCTCCACTATTAAAATTTAATATATCTGCCATTGGAGAAAAATCTTTATATGATCTTCTAAGTAAAGCTCTAACTCTTACGACAAGTTCACGAACACTGAATGGTTTAGTTAAATAATCGTCAGCACCTATAGATATTCCTTCTATTTTTTCATCCTCTTCCGCTTTTGCAGTAAGCATAATTATCGGTATGCTTGAGGTTGTTCTAATTTTTCTGCATACTTCTTTACCTGAGAGTTTCGGAAGCATTAAATCTAGCACTATAAGATGAATAACTTCATCACCATATATTTCCAACGCTTTTTCTCCATCCATTGCCGTAATCACATCAAAACCCTCTTTTTCAAGATATGCTCTTACAACATTAACTATATTTTGTTCATCATCCACAACTAATATCTTAAATTTATTATTAATATTTACCACCTCCAACTTTGGTGCCTATATTATAATGTATGATTCAAAAAAAGACTAGAGTAAGTCTATACTAAATAAAAATAACTTACTCTAATCTTAACAATACTTATTTTAATTCTTTTGTGAAAGAATTTCTTTCCTTTTTAAATATTCTTCCTGAGTCATCTCTCCATTAGCAAATTTTTCATTAAGTATCCTCATTGCACTATTAGATTTATTACTGTAGCTTTTAAATAACTTTACAGCAAAAAATATTAATACAATAAAGACTAACATCCTAAAGCCCATTCCTAAGAACATTCCTCCATATCCTATACTGCTTGCTGGTCCCAAACCGCCATATCCATTGCAAAACATTGCTTAACTCCTCCTATATACATACTAATTACTCTTCATGCAATAATTATATAAATGAAATGTGGAGGAATTATGGAGAATGCAGAAGGTTTATATAAAGAATAAAATCATGTAATATACTATCATTATTGCAAACCCAAGTGGAACCCCTAATTTAATCCATTCTCTACTTTTTATTTTTAGCTTTCCAGCTGAAATGATATTAGGTATATTTCCTGGAATCATCATTCCTCCGCTAATCAAGAGTCCCATTAATACTGCCTTAATTTGAATTAATGACATTTTATCACTTACCTCTGCAGCCGCTAATGTAGCATTATCTAATACTGCTGAAGACATATTAAACCAATATAAATAACCTGTATGAAGATGTATTATATAAGTATCAATTATTGGCTTAAAGCCTTGTCCAAGTAATTCTAATGCTATGATAAACAAAAGAATCTTAAGTGCTCTTAAAAATATCACCTCATTAGTTTCCTCTATAATAACTTCTTCATTGCTTTCTGTATCATTCTTTTCTTCTTTTCCATATAGCGTTCCTATGAATCCAAGAATTAATATACCTGGTATTATATACATTCCAAACTGATCCAATAGATACCAAAAACCTACACCCAATTTAGAAATTACTGTTGTCGACAAAGGTTCTCCTATAGGAGTTAACACTGCTCCAATTCCAATTGAAAAACATGCAACTATATCAAGATTTATCTTGTTTTCCCTACTTATTGGAAGTATACTGACTATTTCTACTAGTAGTAGCGCTGCTATGATTGCAGTTATTATACTTGATAAAAGTCCTATAATAACCACTAGTAAAAATATAAAAATTCTTAATGGAATATATCTCAAAATATATGAAAGTATGCTCTTTATATGAATCGATAATATTCTAAATACAAATCCACCTATTAACACTGCTAAGGATATTATATACATAAATTTATTTTCAATAATATGAAGTAGAAATTCTCGGCTTACAGAATTTGAAACAACGGCTGCTAATATTCCTATAGTAAATAAAAAAACTTCAAGATTACTCTCAACCTTCTTTGATATAATTGGCAGCACAAAAGTTATTCCAAAGAGTAAAATTAATATATAAAGCATCCTTATCACTACCTTTCTATTTTCAAGCGAGTTTAATCAACATATGCCTTAATTGCATCTCAAGTTCTAAATTTAAAACGAGAGCTACACAGAACGTCGAGCATCCTCACAAAAATGGCAGGAAGCTCAAATAAGAACTTCCCGCCTTGGAAACAAAATCATTAAAATCACTTTATACAAATAATACCATATAATTTATATTAATTCAATTTTAATTTCATGATCCTTTGATGGTAAGCCCCCCATATTAATAAAGAAAGGTAAGATAATGAAAGATGAATTAAAAGCAAATCGTGTTAATATAGATGATCTATCCATAATGCTTAGAAAACAAAATACATCTTCTATAAAAGATATACTCTATGCCGAAACCCAAAATGATAGCACGCTTTTTATAGACAAAAACTACTCCTGATTACTTTATAATTTTATGCACAAAAAAAGAGGTCGATTAAACCTTAAAATCTAATCAGCCTCTAAAAATAACTATTTGGCTTGCAAAAACATCTCATAATTTTCTATTTTATCCTCCTTATTTGTTTTCTTTAACCAGCTATTATATTTAGAAATAGCTTCTTCAACAGTTTTTAATTTTAATTCATTCTTCTTTTTCTTAGATTCTGCATAAATATTAATCTTTATTATATTTCCCATTTTCTCACCTTCTCTCATACATATATAATACAACGAAATTGTTAAATCTTATAGAGAAAAATCTTAAAAAAAAGTAAAAAATATAAAATTTACACTAAGAAAAATTATGATTTTGCTTCATTTATATCTCATTTGAAATAGTTTTTTCAATATGAATTCTTTTTTACTTTTTATGTATTTTATTCCAAATTTGACTTGACTTTTTACATCTTCCTATCTATAATAAAAACAAATATAACAGTTAATGGCAAAGTTGCCTAATATTTATAAATATTAGGCAACTTTTCTTTTTTAATGGGATATCTCCCCAGACAATGGAGTCAAAGCTTAGTTAAGCTTGACTCCATTTTTAATGTTAAAATTTTCATTTTATCAAAAAAATTAGTTCACTGGAAGGAGGCATTAGAAATGAAAAAGCAAAATATATTTCACACCCCTAGCAATTCAAAAAGGATATTAATTAATCTTCTTTTTATAGCTGACATGATAATTATTTTTTTAGGCATATTTTTTAGTATTTTCAGTCTGGTTAATGATGTTCATATTAAAGTTTTAAGTTCTTTTATACCAGGTACGGTATTTGGATTATTAGTCTTGTATTTAGGAATAAGATATTATTTCTCATTAACTAAATTAAAAGAAGAATTATTTAAGTCGTCCTCAAAATTTTCGTGGAATAATTTTAAATGGAAAAAGAAAAAAAAATTTAGCTATAAGAAATAGTATTAATTTTATATATTTAAGGAGGATAATTTATGAAAAAGTCATTTAAATTAGCTGCAATTATATTATTCTTAGTTGCTTTAGCCATAACCTTAGTTTTAGCACTTTCACCAGCTGGAGGTTCTGATCCTACTGGAGCTTCTTACGTTGCAGCAACAGGAAGCGAAACGCTTACCGATGTTGCAACAGTTGCTAATAAAGGTTATTATGGTGCAAACTTCACATGGGTTATGATAACTGGTTTTATGGTTTTCTTTTTCCAATGTGGGTTTGCAATGGTTGAAACAGGATTTTGTCGCGGTAAGAATGCTGCACACACAATGACTATGAACTTTATGGTATTTTTAGTTGGTGCAATTGGATACTTTCTCACAGGATTTGCCATTCAATTTGGTGGTTCTGGTGGGGCTGCAGGTCTTGGTTCTGGCGGAGCTGCTTTAAATTCAATGCTTTCTATACCTGGTCTTGGTGGTATTATGGGCTATAACGGCTTTTTCTTATCTGGTTTTGGTGTTTATGATCCAGGAATTTATGCCTTATTTTTTTTCCAAATGGTGTTCATGGATACTACCGTCACAATACCAACTGGTGCTGTAGCTGAAAGAGTAAAATATTCTGCTATTGTTATTTTATCTTTCTTCATTTCAATGTTCCTATATCCTTTCTTTGGGAACTGGGTATGGGGTGGCGGCTGGCTTGCAACTCTTGGTCAAAATTTTGGACTTGGACATGGAGTTGTTGATTTTGCTGGTTCTGGTGTTGTTCACTCAATGGGTGGTATGCTTGCTTTAGCAGGTGCTGTTGTTATCGGACCTAGAATTGGTAAATTCAAAAAAGATGGAACTTCAAGACCTTTTCCTGGCCATAATATCCCTATGGCTATTATAGGCACTATTATATTATTTTTCTGCTGGTTCTCCTTTAATGCTGGTTCAACACTAAATTCATCTGATTTTAGATTAGCTGTAGTTGCTACCAATACAATGATAGCTGGTGCAATAGGCGGACTTGTCGCTATGTTTTATATGTGGGTAAAATACGGTAAACCAGATCCATCGATGACAGCTAATGGTGCTCTTGCTGGACTTGTTGCTATCACTGCCCCTTGTGCATTTGTAAGTGCTCCTTGTGCATTCTTTATAGGTGGTATTGCAGGATTACTTGTATGTTTAGCAGTAGCCTTTGTAGAAAATAAATTAAGACTTGATGATCCCGTTGGTGCAATTTCTGTTCACTGTGTCAACGGTCTTTGGGGAATTCTTTCATTAGGACTATTTGCTGATGGTTCTTATGGAGATGGTTTAAATGGTGTTTCAGGAGGAGTAACTGGTTTATTCTTTGGTGATCCTTCTCAATTTGCAGCTCAATTAATCGCAGTAGTTGTATTATTCGTCTGGGGCTTTGGAGTTTCTTATATTTTCCTAAGAATTGTTGATAAAGTTTGGGGAATCAGAGTTACACCTGAAGCTGAACTAAACGGCTTAGATGTTCCAGAAATGGGCGTTTCTGGATATCCAGATCTACAATTAGTGAAATCTCCTGAACTTGATTATAACTCACCAGATAATGCTGAAGTAAAACAAATCTTAAGGTTTAAACAAGATAGCCAATCAATATAATATAGAGAAAGAGAGGTAATGGTATGAAGAAATTAGAAATTGTTATTAACAGTGAAAAATTAGAAGATTTAAAAAGAATTCTACACGACTGTAATGCTACTGGTGTGATGATTTCAAATATTATGGGATATGGTAATCAGAAAGGATATAAAACAATTTACAGAGGTACAGAATATAAAGTAAATCTATTACCTAAAGTAAAAGTTGAAACAATTGTAGCACCAGATGTTGCTGAAATTATAATAGATAAAGTTCTAAAAGAAATCAGTACCGGTAATTATGGAGACGGAAAAATTTTTATTTATGATGCCGAAGATGTTGTAAGAATCCGTACTGGTGAGCGCGGAAAAGACGCTTTATAAAAAAGAAAAGCTATCAGTACTTTGTAATTAAAAATACTGGTAGCTTTTATCCTATCAATTTTTATGCAATTTCTTCTATTTCTTATTATCTCAATCAAAAAAAATAACTTTTATATTTTATTTTAGCTGAACTTTTAATTCTTTATATCGTTTAAGAGATTCTTCAGCTTCTTTAATCCATTGCTTTTTTATTTGATTTGCTAATTCTTCTAAAAGTTTTTGTCTGTTTGCAACATGATATCTATTAAATTGAATTATTTTTCCCTCTTCAACTTTTTTAACTGCATTAACATTTAGGTGTCCTTTAAAAGCTCTTATTTCTAAAAGACCATGTGTTTTATCACTTGACAGCATGTACATAACTTTTCACTCCTTTTTGTATTATAAATTATAATTCTCTATTCAAATCATTTCCAATATATATTTTTTTATACAACTCTTTATCAAATTTTTTAAACTTTAAATATATATTAAGACTTTCCCTAAATTACATTATTCTTTATAATATTATTAATGAAAATCTAGAAATGGAGTGTATTAATGGATATTGAAAAATTAATGAACACTTATGGAACTTATATTTATAACTATGCTTTAAAGTTATCCTGTCATCCATCAGTTGCGGAAGATTTGACTCAAGAAACCTTTATTAAAGCTTGGCAAAAACTCACAACCTTAAAGGATCAAACTGCTATTAAAACATGGCTTAGAAAAATATGCTTTAATAATTTTCTAATGAGAGAAAGAAAGAAAAAAAATAATGAGGAACTACTTTATGATGATATTTCTCTTCTTGAAACCGAAGGTAGTCTTCTTACTTACACTCCTCCAAAGCCTGAAGATGAAGTAATTGTTGAAGAGACCATTCAAGCTCTTCAAAATGGCTGCTTTCTTGCAATGGTAAGACGGCTCACCTTGCATCAGCGAATAGCTTTTTCCCTAATTGATATGTTTGGTTTATCTTTAGATGAAGTGTCAAACTTAATTGGTATTTCAAAAAATGCGACAAAAGGACTTCTCTACCGCGCCCACATGAATTTAGATTCATTTTTTCATAATCACTGCAATCTCTTGGATGTGAAGAATCCCTGCAGCTGCAAGGCTTGGATTGAATTTTCTAAAACAAGATCTGATTTACAAAAAAGAGCAAACAAGCATAATTTGATTGAAAAATTGGATTTCACAAAATCCAACTATACCTTTAACATAGAAGTTAGAAATAAAATAAATTTCTTATATAAAAATATGCCAGATAAAAAGCCTCCTAAGGAATGGTATGAAAGAGTTGTGAAAATAGTAAATGAAATGTATTAAAAAACAAATAATTTTTTATTAAAGCGTGACTTTCCTCTTTTTACTGCATCTATATAAGTGAAAGAACAAAATCGCAAATTTTGATTCTCATTTAAGGAGGAATTTTTATGAATAACTATGATCAAGCTGTAAAAGACTTAGCCCCTTGTGGAAATGACTGTTCAAGATGTGTATATTATGAGAAAAGTAAGGTAGTACTATTAAGTAAGGAACTGAGTGAAAACTTAATAAATTTTGAAAAAATGGCTGAGAAAACAAGAGATTTTATGCCTGCATTCAATTATTATGAGCAATTTTCAGCTATTTTAAAACACTTTTCAAGCGGTAATTGTTCCGGATGTCGTTACAGTGATAAACCAAAATGTCAGTGTAGCATAAATACTTGTCATAAGAATGAAAATGTAAATTTTTGTTTTGAATGTTCTAAATATCCCTGCTCTCCTACAACATATAATGAAGAATTAACTAAAACATGGAAAGAGAATAACGATGATATGAAAAAAATTGGTGCTTATAATTTCTATCTTACACAAAAGGAGGAGCCAAGATATAAATAGCATGAATTTATAGATATCCAACTTTGAATTTAGACTTATGTGGCAGCTTTCGGTAAGTTACCACATAAGTTTAGTTTTAAAGTTGGGTATCTATACTTAAACTTTTAATTTTTATAAGTTTAATATTTATTTCATCTACTTGATTTTTAAACATACTCCATGGCCAGTAGCTACAAAACTAGGATTTAAATTTAGCAAAGCCTGTTGTAATTCTTTTAGCTTCTCTGAATCTGGCACCTGTTCTAGTTTAATATTATTTATTTCAGTATTCCAATCTGATTCTTTTACAGTACCTATTTCTTCTCCAAAACTAATCATTAAATCACTACTAAAAAATATTCCACGATTATTTTCTATAACTAATAAACCATCCCAAAGATGCATTTCTGATGGATATCTAATAAATTCTAGTTCATAATCATTAGTACTCAGTATCTCTGCTGGCTTTTTTATAATAACTTCAGCTTTTATTCTAAATCCATCTAACTGGCGAGCTGTAACCGCTGAGCATATTACCTTGGCTTTTGGAAACTCTTTTAATATTACAGACAATCCTCCACATTCGTCACTTTCAAAATGTGATACGAAAATGTATTTTAAATTTCTATCTCCAAGTACAACTTTTAATTCAGGCAGCATGATTTCTGCCTGCATAGCATTACCAGTATGAAATAAAATAGGATCTCCACCTAATAATAAATATTGATGAAATGAGAGATTTATCTGTTTAATATGTGTGCTAAATTGATGTAAGTCTTTAAAAATCATTGTCATATTTCATTCCTCTTTCCAATTAAATTATATTATATGTACTTTATCTTGCTACTTTATTTCTTTGTAATTCCTATTCTCCAAAGCTCTGGTCCCTGCTCTAAGTATTCCCACTCGAATTCATTAGGGCGTTCCACATTAAAATGATCATATAACGGACGAGGATCGTGATCATTTATAAGTTCCATTATCTCCCCAACTTTTAATTTGTTAAAAGTATCAAAAATCGCTGGGCGTTTGTCCTTGGGTGCATATATCCTTACGTCAATAGTTTCAGTAATATTTTTCATATATAATTCCTCCTTAAATGAGAATCAAAATCTATGATTTTGTTCTTCTAAATTTACTTAACATACAAATATGATTCGAGTTTCCTTATCTTTAA
>JAEZKY010000111.1 GCA_023435985.1 Bacillota bacterium
ATTGGTATAACTACTTTAATTGCAAAGTATTCTCAAAGATATTTTGCAGCTCAGCAAAGAGAAATAGGTACCCTTAATGGTCATGTAGAAGAAATGTATACAGGGCATAAGATTGTTAAGGTTTTTGGGCATGAAAGAGATTCAATAAAAGAGTTTGAAAATATTAATGATAGACTTTATAAGGCTGGCTGGAAAGCACAATTTATATCAGGAGTAATAATGCCAATGATGAGGTTTGTAAGTAATATAGGTTATGTAATAGTTTGTGTTGTTGGTGGATATCTAGCTACACTTGGCAAAATTAGCATTGGTGATATCCAAGCGTTTATTCAATATTCTAATCAATTTACACAGCCAATAGTTCAAACAGCTAATATTGCAAATGTAATTCAATCTACAATAGCATCTGCAGAACGTGTATTCGAACTTTTAGATGAAGAAGAAGAAGCACCTGATTCAGTAGATGCCAAGGTTATAGAATTTCCTAAAGGTGATGTTAAATTCAATGAAGTTAATTTCAACTATAAAAAAGAAGAACCTCTTATCGAAGATATGAACTTAGATGTAAAACGAGGCCATACAATTGCAATTGTAGGACCAACTGGAGCTGGTAAAACTACTCTTGTTAATTTACTAATGCGTTTTTATGAAATAAATTCTGGTAGGATAACAATAGACGGAGTAGATATAAAGGATATAAAACGAGGAGCACTTCACAATATGTTTGGAATGGTTCTTCAGGATACATGGTTATTTAATGGTACTATAATGGATAATATTGCTTATGGAAGGGAAGGAGCTACAGAGGAAGAAATAATTCAGGCAGCAAAAGCAGCCCATGCTCATCATTTTATAAAAACTCTTCCAAATGGATATAACACAATATTAAATGAAGAAGCTTCAAATATATCTCAAGGTCAAAAGCAGCTTCTAACTATTGCCAGAGCAATACTTGCGAATCCTACAATAATGATACTTGATGAGGCAACAAGTAGTGTTGATTCAAGAACAGAAGTTTATATACAAAAAGCTATGAATAATCTTATGAAAAATAGAACAAGTTTTGTAATTGCCCATAGACTTTCTACAATTAGAGATGCTGAATTAATACTTGTTATGAATAAAGGTCATATAATTGAAATGGGTAATCATAAAGAGCTCTTGGATAAAAAAGGCTTTTATGCAGATCTTTATAACAGCCAATTTGCTGAAGCCAATTTAGATAATGATGCAATATAAAAATAGAAACCTATGCCTAGTGAAACCTAAGCATAGGTTTTAAGTTTTTCATAATAAATAATAAAAAAATTCTATATATGAGTATTTTATAATGCTAAAATATAAATATAATTTTGTTACGAGCAAGAGAATCAAGTATAATATTCTAGAAAATATGAAACTGAAGTAATTAACTTAAATAGAAGGGATGTGAATATTTTAAAGAAGGATATGTAAAGCAATCTTTCTTTAAAAGATTATATTATGAAAAAGGAAAAGATAATAAGAGATGGACATATTCATTCACCATATTGTCCTCATGGAACTAAGGATAATTTTGAATTATACATAGAAAAGGCATTAAGAGAAGGAATAGAAGAAATGACTTTTACAGAACATATGCCATTCCCAGAGTACTTTATAGAAGATAAAAAGTTTTTAGATGAGTGTGCTCCAAATGAGGACGCTATAAAGAAGTATTTTAAAGATGTTGAAAATCTGAAAACAAAATATGCAAGGAAGATAAAAATAAATTTAGGATTAGAAGTAGATTTTGTTGAAGGATATGAAGATAAAATAAAAAATCTTTTAGATATTTATGGTTCAAAGCTTGATGATGGATTGATTTCTGTACATTTCATAAAAATAGAAGATGAATATACTGCTATTGATGGGAAAGATGGATTTGAAACAGCTTTAAATGCTTTAGGAAGTACAGAAAAAGTTTATGATGCATACTATGAAACTTTACTTAAAGCAATAAGAGCAGATTTAGGACAATATAAGCCGCGCCGCATTGGACATCCAAATTTAATAAGAATATTTAATAAATTATATCCATTGGAATATAAAAATAAAGAACTTCTAGAAGAAATAGTGAAAGAAATCAAAAATAGAGATTATGAAGTAGATGTGAATACGGCTGGCCTTAGAAAACCATATTGTGGTGAAATATATGTATCTGATATTTTTAAAGAATTAGTAAATCAATATGGTGTAAAAAAAGTCTATGGTTCAGATTCTCATACAGCAAGTGATGTTGGAAGAGATTTTGATAAGGAGTGATAAAGAATTGGTGTGTTAAATTATTCCGTAAAAGTTTATAAGTTTTTATATTGACAATAGTAGAAAATATAGATATTATTATCAATAAAATATCTATAAATTGTGAAGAAGGAGTAAGATAAAATGGCATATTATTTTAATGAACCGTCTCATACTTTTGGAGAATATTTATTAGTTCCGGGGTATTCTTCAACAGACTGCATCCCACAAAATGTGAGTTTGAAAACTCCACTTGTTAAATTTAAAAAAGGTGAAGAACCATCTTTGAATATTAATATTCCATTAGTTTCAGCAATTATGCAATCAGTATCTGATGATAACATGGCAGTTGCTCTAGCTAAAGAAGGTGGAATTTCCTTTATATATGGTTCTCAGTCAATTGAAAATGAAGCAGCCATGGTTTCAAAAGTTAAAAATTATAAGTCTGGATTTGTTACAAGTGATGCAAACCTTAAACCAGATACAACACTTGCTGAAGTCATTGATTTGAAGGAAAAAACAGGGCACTCTACTATGGCGGTGACTGAAGATGGAATGCCTAATGGAAAACTCCTTGGTATAGTTACAAGCAGGGATTATAGAATAACTCGAATGGACTTAAACACCAAAGTTTCAGAATTTATGACACCTTTTGATGAACTGATTTATGCTGATGCTAATATAAGCTTAAAGGAAGCAAATAATATTATTTGGGATAATAAGTTAAATATGCTGCCATTAGTTGATAAAGATCAAAAACTAAAGTATATGGTGTTTAGAAAAGATTACTCAGCTAATAAGGAAAACTCAAATGAGCTTATTGATTCGAAAAAAAGATATATGGTAGGAGCAGGGATTAATACTAGAGATTATGCAGAAAGAGTACCAGCTTTAATTGAAGCAGGAGCTGATGTATTATGTATTGATTCATCTGAAGGTTTTTCTGAGTGGCAGAAAATAACAATAGATTATATACATAAAAACTTTGGTGAAAATATTAAAGTTGGTGCTGGAAATGTTGTTGATAGAGATGGTTTCTTATTCTTAGCTGAAGCAGGAGCTGATTTTATTAAAGTTGGCATAGGTGGAGGTTCAATCTGTATAACTCGTGAACAAAAGGGAATCGGTCGTGGTCAGGCAACATCACTTATAGATGTAGTAAAGGCTAGAGATGAATACTTTGAAAAGACAGGAGTTTATATACCTGTATGTTCTGATGGTGGTATTGTTCATGATTATCATATGACTTTAGCCTTAGCTATGGGAGCTGATTTCATAATGCTAGGAAGATACTTTTCAAGATTTGATGAAAGTCCAACTAATAAAGTTAACATCAATGGGAACTATATGAAGGAGTATTGGGGAGAAGGATCTAATAGAGCAAGAAATTGGCAAAGATACGACCTTGGTGGAGACAAGAAACTATCTTTTGAGGAAGGCGTTGATTCATATGTGCCATATGCAGGAAGCTTAAAAGATAATGTCAATATATCGCTGAATAAAGTTAAATCAACAATGTGTAATTGTGG
>JAEZKY010000115.1 GCA_023435985.1 Bacillota bacterium
GAACAAGTATAGTTTTAGGAAGCATAGAAAATTTATCCACAGTAGCTAAAAACTTATTTGAAGCTTTGAGAAAATGTGATGATTTAGGAGCTGATTTGATCTTTGCAGAAGCATATGAAGAAAAAGGTGTGGGAATGGCTATTATGAATAGATTAAATAAAGCTGCTGGATTTGATATTATAGAAGTTTAAACAGTTAACCTGAATATATTTTTCAGAAAGCACTGATAATAATAGACTTAAGATTAATTAGATTTGGAGATGATTAAGTTATGAAAATTGCAATTGGATGCGATCATGGTGGATATGAATTAAAAAATGAAATTATTAGTTATTTAGAAAGTGAAAACCACGAAGTGAAGGATTTTGGCACATATTCAACTAGTTCTTGTGATTATCCTGATATTGCTTTACCAGTAGCCGAGGCAGTTGCATCAAAAGAATACGAATTTGGAATACTAATTTGCGGTACAGGAATAGGAATTGGTATCGTAGCAAACAAGGTGCCTGGAATAAGAGCAGCATTATGTTCAGATACATTTAGTGCACATGCGACTAGAGAACATAATAATGCGAATATATTAACAATGGGGCAAAGAGTTGTTGGGACTGGGCTTGCTTTGGATATAGTAAAAACATTTCTAACATCAAAATTTGAAGGAGATAGACATCAAAAAAGAATAGACAAAATATCAGAAATTGAAAGAAAATATAGTAAATAGTGAAAAGTTTAATTCGGAGGGATAATAATGAGTAAAGTAACAGAAATAAATCACCCATTAATATTACATAAGTTAGCGATTTTAAGAGATGAAAAAACAGGTTCAAAGGAATTTAGAAAGTTAGTAGAAGAAATTTCTATGTTAATGGCTTACGAGGTTACAAGAGACTTACATACAGAAGAAGTTGATGTGAAAACTCCAGTAGCTGTAGCTAAATGTAAAATGCTTGCAGGAAAGAAAATAGCAGTAGTACCTATATTAAGAGCTGGTCTTGGAATGGTTGATGGAGTGATTAACTTAATTCCTGCTGCTAAGGTTGGTCATATTGGATTATATAGAGATGAAAAGACACTTCAGCCAGTAGAATATTTTTGTAAATTACCACAAGATATTGCAGAGAGAGACATAATAGTTGTAGATCCAATGCTTGCAACAGGTGGATCATCAATAGATGCTATAACAATGCTTAAAAATAGAGGAGCTAAAAATTTAAAATTAATGTGTTTAGTTGGAGCTCCAGAAGGAATTGAAGCAGTACAAAATGCGCATACTGATGTAGATATATATTTAGCTTCTATAGATGAAAAACTAAACGAAAGCGGATATATAGTACCAGGACTTGGGGATGCAGGAGATAGATTGTTTGGTACTAAATAGAGTTTTAGTAGAGATTATAAATTAAAAAAATTGACTATACGTAAGTAACCCGAAATAATTTATGATTTGTGGGGATTTTAAATATGGAAAGAAGAGATAAACAAAACTATTATTTAGATATTGCAGAAACAGTTTTAGAAAGAGGAACTTGTTTAAGGAGAAATTATGGATCGATAATAGTTAAAAATGATGAAATAATTTCAACAGGATATACAGGAGCACCAAGAGGCAGGGAAAATTGTATAGATTTAAATAGCTGCATAAGAGAAAAACTTAATGTACCAAGAGGGACCCAATATGAACTTTGCAGAAGCGTTCATAGTGAAGCTAACGCAATAATAAGTGCTTCAAGAAAGGATATGATTGGAGCAACCTTATATTTAGTTGGAAAAGATGCAAAAACTAAGGAATATGTAAGAGATGCTAACTCTTGTTCAATGTGTAAGAGAATGGTAATTAATTCGGGAATTATCAGTGTGATTATAAGAGATTCAAAAGATGAATACAGAGAGATTAGTGTGGAATCTTGGATTGAAAATGATGACTCTTTAAAAATTACAAGAGAAGCAGGATATTGAATCAAAAATTAGAGATTTAAGATTTTAATAACAATTTCTAGAATAAAATTTCTGAGTTATAAAAAGAAAACCAGTGTTTTTTATCCTCAACTGTTAATTGTTAACTCTTGACTTTTAACTGAATGAAATGTTTGAATTAGGAGGAAATGAATTGAGTACTAAAAAAATAATTACTATTTTTGGAACAAGACCAGAAGCTATCAAAATGGCACCTTTAGTAAAAGAATTGGAGAAAAGAGAAGAAATTGAATCAAAGGTTTGTGTAACAGCTCAACATAGAGAAATGTTAGATCAAGTTTTAGAATTATTTGATATTAAACCAGATTTTGATTTAAATATAATGAAAACAAAGCAAAGCTTGACAGGAATTACAGGTAGGGTTTTAGAAGGCTTAGAAGAAGTATTTAAGGAAGAAAAACCAGATATGATTCTAGTTCACGGAGATACAACAACTACGTTTGCTGGTTCGTTAGCTGCTTTTTATCAACAAATTAAGGTTGGCCATGTAGAAGCAGGTCTTAGAACCTTCAACAAATATTTCCCTTTCCCAGAAGAGATGAACAGAAAATTGACAGGTAGTTTAGCAGATTTACATTTTGCACCAACTAAGGGATCAAAAAGAAACTTGTTAAGAGAGGGTATAAAAGAAAATGAAATATATATTACAGGGAATACTGTAATTGATGCAATGAAACATACCGTCGAGGAAAATTACATTTTTGAAAATGAGGAATTAAATAACATAGATTTTAATAAAAAGGTAATAATGATTACTGCACATAGAAGAGAAAACTGGGGAGAAGGCATCCAGAATATCTGCATTGCATTAAATAAGATAGTAGAACAAAACAGCGATGTAGAATTGGTATATTTAGTTCATTTAAATCCTGTCGTTAAGGATGTAGTATTTGAGAGGCTTGGTGGAAAAGAGAGAATTCATTTATTATCACCATTAGATACTAAAGAAACTCATAATTTAATGAATAAATCATTTATGGTAATGACAGATTCAGGGGGATTGCAAGAGGAAGCTCCACATCTAGGTAAACCGGTACTAGTATTAAGAGATGTTACAGAACGCCCAGAAGCTGTTGAAGCTGGAACTGTAAAACTGGTTGGAACCGATATAGATAAAATTGTTTCTGAGGCAAATGAACTGCTTAGAAATGATGAAGCTTATTCTAAAATGAGCAAATCTATTAATCCATATGGAGATGGAATTGCATCAAGAAGAATAGTAGAGGCTATATTAAGATATTTTGATTTAAGTTCAAGAGATGTAGAGGAATTTGATACAGACTCAATAAAATAACAAGTTAATATGCTTGTATATTTCATGTCATACTTTTAGGAAATACTTTCAATTAGTTTAACAATTATGTTGATATATTTTCTTGTATGATAGGAGATATACAGGGCATTATTGACTTGTTATTTTTTTCGTATATCTAAAAAATTTTAAAGTTTGTTTAAAATTTAACAATTTTCTCTTGATAAAACAAATAATAGAGGGTATAATTTAGTTATGTTAATAATTTAACGAAAATTTATAGTATAATTAATGTGATTTGAGGAGGTCAAACATGAAAGACGTAGTTATTGTAAGTGCGGTAAGAACAGCATTAGGTAGTTTTGGTGGTGCATTAAAGGATGTATCAGCAGTTGATTTAGGAGCTTTAGTAATTAAAGAAGCAGTTAACAGAGCGGGGGTTAAACCTGAATTAATTGAAGAAGTTATAATGGGTAACGTAATTCAAGCAGGTCTTGGTCAAAACACAGCAAGACAATCAACAATCAAAGCAGGATTACCACAAGAAGTTTCAGCTATGACAATAAATAAAGTTTGTGGATCAGGTCTTAGAGCAGTTAGTTTAGCAGCTCAAATGATTAAAGCTGGAGATGCTGATGTTATTGTTGCAGGTGGTATGGAAAATATGTCAGCTGCACCATATGCATTGAAAAGTGCTAGATGGGGACAAAGAATGGGCGACGGTAAAATGGTTGACACAATGATAAGTGATGCATTATTTGATGCTTTTAATAACTACCATATGGGAGTTACAGCTGAAAATATTGCTAAAGAGTGGGGATTAACAAGAGAAGAGCAGGATGCTTTTGCAGCAGCTTCTCAACAAAAGGCAGAAGCTGCAATTAAATCAGGAAGATTCAAAGATGAAATAGTTCCAGTTGTTATTCCACAAAGAAAAGGAGATCCAAAAGTATTTGATACAGATGAATTCCCTAGATTTGGTACAACAGCAGAAACTTTAGCAAAATTAAAACCAGCATTTATTAAAGAAGGTACAGTAACAGCTGGTAATGCTTCAGGAATTAATGATGGAGCAGCAGCATTTGTTGTCATGAGTGCGGAAAAAGCAGAGGAACTAGGAATTAAGCCAATGGCTAAGATAGTTTCTTATGGATCAAAAGGATTAGATCCAGCTATTATGGGATATGGACCATTCCAAGCAACTAAAAAAGCTTTAGAAAAAGCTAATTTAACAATAGAGGATTTAGACTTAATTGAAGCTAATGAAGCATTTGCAGCTCAAAGTTTAGCAGTTGCTAAAGATTTAAAATTTGATATGTCAAAAGTTAATGTAAATGGTGGGGCAATTGAGTTAGGTCACCCGGTTGGTGCATCAGGAGCAAGAATCTTAGTTACTCTTCTTCACGAAATGGAAAAAAGAGATGCTAAAAAGGGTCTAGCAACACTTTGTATAGGTGGGGGAATGGGAACAGCTCTTATTGTTGAAAGAGTTTAGTACAAATATCATTTCTATAAAGGTTACTATGATAAGCTGTCATAGTAACTTTTTTTATTCTTTAGGAATTTATAATAAAGTAAAGTCTATGGATAGCTTATAAAAAAAGATATTTAATTATGTTCTATATAGAAAAAGAATAAAAAGTAAATCTTATTCGCCTGCCAGAGTTTTCTCACATTCGCTTAAAAAGGCAGATGAGTAAAAAAACTACGTCTCCACAGTTGCCTGCGATTTTGTGCTCTAAAAGAAATTTTATAAATAAATTAGTATAAAAGGACAAGTTAAAGAAGAAAATAGAAATAATACTTAGATTATATAAAATTTGAAGTATTGTATTAAAAATTTTCATGAAAAAATTCTAGTTAAAAAGTTTTCTATACATTATAATATGGTTCGGACCCGATGGAGTTAATAAAAGAAGAAGTAAATTTATCTAATAAATTGAAAAATGAAAATAAATTTTGAATTAGCATTAAATTATATATTCAATTTTATTAAAATAATAATTTTGACTTTACTATAGACGAAGCTTAAAAAAGATGTTATTTGCACAAAATTTACAAAATTGATAAAAAAAATTTACAATAACTGTAATGAAAATGTTAACATGAATTAAAATGCAATTATTCATATAACAGAATATTCTGACAAGAGCAATGCAAAAAATAATAAGCATCAAAAAATAAGAAAAATGAAGTAATATGTAAGATTTGCTGAGCATTTTGGAGTAATGTAAAGATAAATTAATAATTAGGAAACAATCGGCATAATTTAACTTAAAATAGTAATTTGTTAAAGATAAATATAAAAGATATAATATAAACATTGAGAGTTAGGAGGTAATGTATGAATAAAGAGATGAATAAACTGCTTTTACAAGCCATCAAGTATGATTTGGTGAGTGGTGCATTGATATCTTTACTGATAGTGTTATTTTCTAATTTTACATATGCAGTGGTCTATGCGGTAGGAATATGTGTAGCATTAGCTAATTTTTTGGCATATGGTTATACAATTGGAAAAAATCTGGGTAAAGGTGCAAGGAATTGGCTTTTCATACTAGAATTTTTTCTTAGAATGGCTTTCATAGTTCTTACTATATTGCCGTTCAGAGATAATATGGTATATATGCTTTATTATATAGCTGGATTTGTTTCACATTATATTCTGCTAATAGGATCAAATATAATGAGAAGGAAAGGAAGTGTTTGAATTGGAAATTACGCCTATGCCTGTATGGTCGCCTGAAATTTTTGGCTATACTGTTGATATTACAGCAGGTATAATAATTGAATGGGTTGTTATTGTGGTTTTAGCCATAGCTGCTTATGTATTAACAAAAAATTTGAAATTAAAACCAAATAAAACTCAGGCTGCTGTAGAAAACATATATCAGCTATTAAAAGATTTTATAGTGAACACCATGGGTAAAGAGTATGAATCATTTGTACCATATATAGGAACATTAATGATTTATCTGCTAGTCCTTAATTGGATGGGGGCAATAGGTTTCAAACCACCGACAAGTGATGTTAGCACAACAGCATCATTTGCAATAGTTACATTTTTAGTTGTAAATATAAATGCAATTAGAAAAAATGGACTTCTTGGTTATGGAAAAGCATATTTTCATCCATTTGTACCTATGTTACCACTTAATCTATTAGAAAGAGTTATGTTGCCAATAACATTAGCACTTAGACTTTTTGGTAACATGTTTGCAGCTGTAGTATTGGTAGATCTGGTTTATTCTGGCTTAAGCTCAATAGCAGTTTTTGCACAACTAGGAATACCAATTGTATTACATGGTTATTTTGATTTATTTGATGGAGTACTTCAAATGGTAGTATTTTCAATGTTAACTATGATTAATATTAAAAACGTTGCAGAAGAGTAAATTAAAAAAACAAATAAACAAACAGACATTTTTGAAAATTTAAGGAGGAATTAGAATGAGTTTTGGAGTTTTAGCAGCAGGTATAGCTGTATTATCTGGTATTGGAGCAGGTGCAGGTATTGGTATCGCAACAGGAAAGGCAATTGAAGCAGTAGCAAGACAACCAGAAGCACAACCAAGAATAATGACATTTTTACTTTTAGGTGCAGCTCTTGCAGAAACAACTGCGATTTACGGATTAGTAATGTCATTTATAGTAATGGGTAAATAGTAGCTAAATATGAGTTCGTATGAGTTAATTGTATTGACTCCGAAGGGAGGATATAGATAAAATATGGAAATTAGATTGTCGACATTAATAATCAACTGGATTAATTTTGCCATTATACTTTTGCTTTTAAGACATTTCTTTTGGAATAAACTAAAAGGAATAATTGCAGAAAGACAAAAATATATAAATGATAAAATGACTAAAGCTGATGAAGATGCTGAAAAAGCTAGAATGTATCTAGTTAAAAATGAGCAGATTCTACAAGGAGCCAAAGAAGAAGGTAAGAAAATCACTGAAGAACAAAGAACTAAGGGTGATAAACTTTATGCAGAAATTGTTGAAAATGCAAAAGTTGAAGCAACTTCATTAAAAGAAAGAGCTAGCTTAGAAATTGAAAGAGAAAAAGAAAAAGCAGAATATGAAATCAAAAAACAAGCAGTAGATTTAGCAATCGAGCTTTCAGTTAAGGCATTAGGTGAGCAAGTAGATGAAGCAACACATAGAAAACTTATCGGTGATTTTATTGCTAAGGTAGGTATGTAGTATGCATGAATATTTGGATAAAAGATATGCTTTAGCTCTATATGAAATTGCTGAGAAAAAAAATAATGTGGATGAATATTTACGTGATTTAACAGAAATCTGCAACATTTTTTCTGAAAATGAAGATTTCTATGAAGTACTTAAACATCCAGTAATTAATACAACAAAAAAGAAGCAATTATTTACTGATTTGTTTAAAGGAAAGATTGATGATGAATTACTTTCCTTCATGATTATTTTAATTGAAAAAGGAAGAATTCTTCAATTAAAAGATATACTAAATCAAATGGAAAATATTGATTTAGAAAGAAGAAATACTATAAGAGGTCTAGTTAAAACTGTTGTACCACTTTTAGACGATGAATTAAAACAATTAAAGGATATCTTTGAAAAGAAGTACGAAAAAACTATATTATTTGATACTAAAGTAGACAAAAGCCTTTTAGGCGGGGTCTATGTAAAAGTTGGAAATGATGTTATTGATGGTACTTTAAAATCAAAGATAGAAGAGATGAAAGATTTAATGCTTAAGAAAGAATAGAGGTGAATCCATGAATATTAAACCAGAAGAAATAACTTCTATTATAAAGAAGGAAATAGAAAATTACGAAAAAGATATTAAAACAGTGGATTCTGGTACTATAATCCAAATTGGAGATGGTGTTGCAAGGGTTTATGGATTAGATAACTGTATGCAAGGGGAATTATTAGAATTTCCTAACAATGTATATGGTATGGTTTTAAACCTTGAACAAGATAACGTTGGTTGCGTTCTTTTAGGAGATGAAAAAGGAATAAAAGAAGGCGATATAGTTAAAGGAACCGGAAAAGTTGTTGAAGTTCCAGTTGGTGAAGCAATGCTTGGAAGAGTAGTTAATGCATTAGGGGAACCAATTGATGGTAAAGGACCTATAATTGCAGCAGGACATAGGCCAGTTGAAGTACCAGCAGCCGGCATCATTGATAGAAGCTCTGTTAATCAACCATTACAAACTGGTATTAAGGCTATAGACTCAATGATTCCAATTGGTAGAGGCCAAAGAGAACTTATAATTGGAGATAGACAAACAGGTAAAACTGCAATAGCAATAGATACTATCTTGAACCAAAAGGGTAAAGATGTTATCTGTATTTATGTAGCTATTGGTCAAAAACAATCTACAGTTGCCCATTTAGTAAATACTTTTACTGAAGCAGGTGCTATGGATTATACTATAGTTGTAGATGCTACAGCATCAGAATCAGCACCACTTCAATATATTGCTCCATATGCTGGATGCAGTATAGGTGAATATTTCATGCTTCAAGGAAAGGATGTATTAATAATATACGATGACCTTTCTAAACATGCTACAGCTTATAGAGCTATGTCATTATTACTTAAGAGACCACCAGGAAGAGAAGCTTATCCAGGGGATGTTTTCTATATTCACTCAAGATTACTTGAAAGAGCTGCTAAACTATCTAAGGAATTAGGTGGTGGTTCAATAACAGCGCTTCCAATTATAGAAACACAAGCAGGAGACGTTACAGCGTACATACCGACAAATGTAATTTCAATTACAGATGGTCAAATATTCCTAGAATCTGATTTATTTAATGCAGGACAAAGACCGGCCGTAAATGCTGGTATATCAGTATCCAGAGTTGGTGGTAGCGCTCAAATTAAAGCTATGAAGCAAGTAAGTGGTACATTAAGACTTGAACTTGCACAATATAGAGAACTTGAAGCGTTTACTCAATTCGGTTCTGACTTAGATGCCGATTCTAGTAGAAGACTTGAAAAAGGTAAGAGATTAGTTGAAGTATTAAAACAAAATCAATACAGTCCACTTGAAGTTGGAAAACAAGTAATGATATTATATGCTGCAGTTAATGATTTCTTATCAGATATCCAAGTTAGCGATATAAAGAGATTTGAAGAAGAATTCTTAGAATATGCTGACACTCATCATAGAGAAGTTGAAAAAGCAATTATTACTGAAAAAACTTTAACTGATGATATTAAAGCTAAGTTAGAGGAAGCAATAGTTGAGTTTAAAAAGGTATTTTTAAAGGAAGCATAGCTTAAATTAGCTATGCCCTTCTTTAGGAGGTGGAAATCATGGGCGCAGCTGGACTTCTTGATTTAAAGAAGAGAATTAGATCAGTAGAAAATACAAAAAAAATAACAAATGCTATGGGGCTTGTTGCCACTTCTAAGTTAAGAAAAACTAAAAATGAACTGGTAGTAAATAATAAGTTCATTGAAATAACGGAACCAACAGTAAGGAATCTTGCAGCTACAGCTAGTTTAGAGGGTGCAAATATTTATTTTGATGGTAATGATAATGAAAATAAATTATATGTGCTAATGACATCAGATTCAGGATTATGTGGTGGTTTCAATAGTGGTGTAGTATCTTACTTAGACAGCATAATTAAAGACAAGAAAAAGACTTCGAAAGTTATTTTGGTTGGAGCTAAAGGTGCTGGTTACTTAAAAAGAATTAAAGTAGAGCCTGTAGCTGAATATGTTGGAATTTCAGATCTACCAACAGTAAGTGATGCAAAGTTAATATTTGATAAGGCGCTTGAAATGTATCTTAATGGAGAAGTTTCAGAAGTTAATATCATATATTCTGAGTTTATATCATCAGTCAATCAGGAGCAAAAATGCATTAAAATTTTGCCTATAGATAAACCAGAAGAAAAATCAAATCCATACCTTATTGAACCTGATTTAGGTATAGTATTAGAAGATGCTCTTAACATCTATTTAAAAGGAAAAATAAGAAACGTTTTATTGAGCTCAAAATGCAGTGAGCAGAGTACAAGAATGACTGCTATGGATGGAGCTACAAAAAATGCAAATGATTTATTGTCTAACTTAAAACTCAAGTATAATAGAATCAGACAAGGTGCTATTACGCAAGAAATAAGTGAAATTGTTGGAGGAGCAGCAGCTCAAAATTAGTAAGGAGGTATCTTATGCCTGAAAAGATTGGAAAAGTAGTTCAAGTAATTGGACCAGTAATAGATATAAAGTTTGATACAGATTCTCTTCCAAACTTATATAATTCAATTATTATTAAGATGGGAGATCATGATTTAGTAGCAGAAGTTGAACAACACGTTGGAGACGATATAGTTAGAGCAATAGCAATGGAAGCTACAGAAGGTTTAAAAAGAGGAATGGATGCAATTGATACAGGAGCACCTATTTCTGTTCCAGTAGGAGAAGAAGTACTCGGAAGATTATTTAATGTTTTAGGAAAGCCTATTGATAAATGTGGTGATGTTGAAATAAAACAACAATACCCAATTCATAGACCAGCACCTAGTTTTAAAGATCAATCAGTTGAACCTGAGATGTTTGAAACAGGGATTAAAGTAGTAGACTTACTTGCACCATATCAAAGAGGTGGTAAGATAGGTCTATTTGGAGGAGCTGGAGTTGGTAAAACAGTTTTAATTCAAGAGTTAATCAACAATATAGCTAAACAACATGGTGGATTATCAGTATTTACCGGTGTTGGTGAAAGATCAAGAGAAGGTAATGACTTATATTATGAAATGAAAGAGTCAGGAGTTATTGATAAGACTGCATTAGTATTCGGACAAATGAATGAACCACCAGGTGCCAGAATGAGAGTTGCCTTAACAGGTCTTACTATGGCAGAATACTTTAGAGATAAAGGTCAAGATGTGTTATTATTCATAGATAACATATTCAGATATACTCAAGCAGGTTCTGAGGTATCAGCGTTACTTGGAAGAACACCTTCAGCTGTTGGATATCAACCAACACTTGCGACTGAAATGGGTGCCCTTCAAGAAAGAATTACATCGACAGTTAATGGATCAATTACATCAGTTCAAGCTGTATATGTTCCTGCCGATGACTTAACTGACCCAGCACCAGCTACAACATTCTCTCATCTAGATGCTACAACAGTTTTATCTAGAGGTATAGCAGAACTTGGTATATATCCAGCCGTAGATCCACTAGAATCTACATCAAGAATACTAGATCCTAAAGTGGTTGGGGAAGAGCACTATAAAGTAGCAGCAGACGTTAAAAATGTTCTTGAAAAATATAGACAATTACAGGATATCATAGCTATCCTAGGTGTAGATGAATTAGGAGACGAAGATAAAGCTGTCGTAGCTAGAGCTAGAAGAATTCAAAGATTCTTATCTCAACCATTTACAGTTGGTGAACAATTTACTGGCTTAAAGGGTAAATATGTTCCTATAAAGGAAACTATTAGAGGATTCAGAGAAATTCTTGAAGGTAAGTATGATGATTTACCAGAATCAGCATTCTTATTTGCAGGTAGTATAGACGATGTTCTAGAAAAAGCAAAGAATTTAGGATAAAGGGGATGAGCAATTATGGCTAATACCTTTTTACTAAAAATAGTCACACCTAGCCATGAAGTGTATAATGGAGAGGTTGAAAAAGTAATGTTAAGAACTGCTGATGGAGAATTTGAAGTTTTAGCAAATCACGCAAACTTAATATCAAGTACTATTCCTTGTATTGCTAAATTTAAAGATGCTAAAGGAAATGATGAAGAATTATTTATTTCTAAATCCCTTGTACAAGTTGGAAATAATGAAATGGTAATTAGTAGTGATGCTGCTGAATTCGAAGAAGACATCGATGAAAAAAGAGCAGAAGAAGCTTTAAAAAGAGCTGAAAGCAGGCTGAAAAACCCTGAGAAGTACAATAAGGGCAGAGCAGAAGCGGCATTACTTAGAGCAAAACAAAGAATATTGTTAAAGAAATCTAGTCATAGATAAAATTTTATGACGATTTAAAGTGTAATATTTCTTATATGGGTGAAACTATATAAGAGACATTACACTTTATTTTTTTTATTTTTCAAGTTTGCTCTCATATTTTCATACAATATTTTTTTACTATTTTTTATTCTAGATATTGACAATCTATCACAAAATTTTAAGAAATTTATATTATATAAATATAGTTAGATAGAAAATGGAATAAAAATTATCAGAATTGACCATAATTGAGAAAGATAACTTGAGGGGGAATTAATATGAAGGTAAAAATAAGTATGGCAATTCTTATATTGTTGTTATCTTTTTTTGAGATAGGAGCAATTTCTGATAATATAGGTGGATCTAAAAATGCACTGAATTCATTAGAATTGAAGGCAAGAAATGTAAGTGAATTTGAAGAAAATGGTGTAAAACTTCAATATAGGACAAAGCAAGATATGCAAAAGGAAATTAATAGAGTAAAAGAATATCTCATTCGTAATATAGAAGGTAATTATGAAGAGACTAATGAAAATCAGTTTGAAATTTTTAATCAGAATTATGACATCAATGTGAAAATGTGGCGTGAAGATAAATACAGTTATGTAGAAATTGTACTAATTAATAAGAATAGTGAGTATTCAACAACAAATTTAATAGATATGATCAAAAGAATTGAAAATAGAGAGTCAGAAGATGTGCAATACTTTTCTTATTATGAAGGAAAAAGTTTGGATAACGGCTACTCAATAAGTAAATTTTTAAATGGAAATGATTTGACCAATACAGAATTACTAGAGATTAATAATGGCTATACTGGAACAGGATATTTAAATAATGGCTATAAAATTAATTTTGCACTAATTAAGTATAATACAGTTTCACATATAATAATTGGTACGCCAATAATATTTACAGCATATTAAGACATATTGAAAAAAACTAGAAATTAATTAGTTTTGTCGTATGCATTGGAGCAAGACTTTATATAGAAAAATTAATTCCATTGTATAGGGCGGAACGTATTTGGTTTTTGGACAAAATTTCAAATGTTTAACAATTATTATGGAGGATAATATGGAGAAAATAGTAGTTAAAGGTGTAAAGGAACTTAAAGGTGAAGTTGATATAAGTTGTGCTAAAAATTCAATTTTACCTATAATTGCAGCAACTATATTATGTCCAGAACCTATAGTTATTGAAAATACACCTCAATTAGAAGATGTAAAAGTTATATGTAAATTATTAAGTGAATTAAATTGTGATGTTAATATTTCTAACTTAAACAATGAGTTGACAATAAATACAAAGAATATAAAGGAAATAGATGCTAATGCTGAATTGATGAGGAAAATGAGAGCATCATTTTTTATTATGGGACCTATGCTTGCTAGATTTGGATATTGCAAATTATCATTGCCAGGTGGATGTAACATAGGCAGCAGGCCCATAGATTTACATCTTAAGGGATTTAAACTACTTGGAGCTAATGTTATAATTGGTCATGGTTTTGTAGAGGTTAGAGCAAAAAAGATTACAGGAAATAGAATATATTTAGATTTCCCTTCAGTTGGTGCAACAGAAAATATTATGATGGCATCAGTTTTTGCGGAAGGTACAACGATAATAGAAAATGCAGCAGAAGAGCCAGAAATATGGGATTTAGCACAATTTCTAAATAAAATGGGTGCTAAAATAGAAGGTGCTGGATTTGGTAAGATAACAATACATGGAGTTAGAAGTCTTAAAGGAACACATTATAGACCAATATATGATCGAATAGAGGCCGGCACATTTATGATAGCAGCAGCTATTACAAATAGTAAAATAAAAGTTAATGGAGTGAATGAAGATCATTTAAGACCGGTAATAGAGAAATTAAAAGAATGTGGCGTTAAATTCACTCATAATAACAATAATTCCATAATGGTAGATGGAAGAGGAACTAAAAAGCCATTAGACATAAAAACACTGCCTTATCCAGGATTTCCGACAGATATGCAAGCTCAGATGATGAGTCTATTATCTGTAATTGAAGGTGTAAGTATAATCACAGAAACGGTTTTTGAAAATAGATTTATGCATGTAGCTGAGCTTCAGAGAATGGGAGCTAATATAAAAATTGATGGAAGAACAGCAATAATTGAAGGGACACCTAAGCTTACAGGATGTGTGGTAAAGGCGACAGATTTGAGAGCAGGAGCAGCAATGATATTAAGCGGATTAATAGCAGATGGAGAAACTGAGGTGAGCGATGTTTATCATATCGATAGAGGATATGTTGGCATTGAAAATAAATTTAGAAATTTAGGAGCAGATATTTATAGGGTAAGTGTATAATTGGTCTTATTAATATAGCATATTTAAAAGATGTGTAAAAGTTCAAGAAATAGGTATTTTATATTTATTTCTTGAACTTTTCTGCTATATATATGTTGCAATTAAAAATTTACAATTGACAATTATGGGGGAAATCCTTATAGGTTTCTTCAACAATTGTTAATTGTAAACGGTACATTACAAATTGCAATGTATATAAGGCAATTTAGAAATATTATTTTTATATTTTATAGTTAACATAATTATCATAATTGTAGAAGGTAAAGAATATATTTTATAGTGCATGTTTGGGGAGGAAAAATTAATGAAGATAATTGGTATGAAAACTGCAAATATAAAGATTAATAATAATATAAAAATAACTGTTATTATAACTGCAATTATTTTGGGAATGTTAATTGTACTACCATTAATATTTTTAGATATTGATCAGGGAGGTAGTGATTCATTTAGTTTAAAGGATGAAAGTTTAATTAAAAATTCACAAATAGTATTTCCGTCAAATGGAAAGGTTAAACTTTACCGTAAAGCAGAAGACAAAGTTGAGGGAATAGATTTGGAAGAATATATAATGGGTGTAGTAGCAAGTGAAATGCCAGCAAGTTTTGAAGAAGAGGCATTAAAGGCCCAAGCGGTAGCAGCAAGGACATTTTACATGAATAGACGAAATAATCCAAGTAAAGATGATAAAGAGAAAGGCGCTGAAGTTTGTGATACAAGTAATTGTCAAGTATATATGAGCAAGGAGGAAAGGATGTCTAAATGGAGCAATGAAGAAAAAGAAAGCAATTGGGATAAAATTCAGAAAGCAGTTCTAGATACAAAAGGTCAAGTTCTTACATACAATGGAGCTGTGCTAGAATATCCGCAGTTCTTTGCTATTAGTTCAGGTAAAACTGAAGATGCAAAAGATGTGCTTTCTGTTGATGTGCCATATTTGAAATCAGAGGAAAGTAAAGGGGAGGAAATTGCTCCTAAATATAAATCTACTGTAAAAGTTCCGATAAATGAATTCGTAAACAAGATTAATGGAAAATATAAAGATGCCAAGATCAAAATAAACGACTTAGTTTCCCAGATAAAAATAGAAAATTATACTGAGGCTGGAAGTGTAAAAGAAATTAAAGTAGGAAATGAAGAAATAAAAGGTACAGAATTTAGAGAATTATTTAATTTAAATTCAACAAATTTCATATTAAGCTTTGGAAATGATGGAGTGAAAATAGATTGTACAGGCTACGGCCATGGAGTCGGAATGAGCCAATGGGGAGCAGATGTTATGGCCAAAAATGGTGAAACATATGATAAAATTCTTAAGCATTATTATAATGGAGTGGAGCTTCAAACTATAACATATAAGTAAAATTGATATAAAATATGAAAAATGAGGAATTTAATTTTAAGCGAAATTTTCAAAAGTAATACATCCTTTTTATTTGAAAATCTAACATGATAAATAACTATATAGAGAGAATAATTATTTTTTATAAAATGATTATTCTTTTTTTATTGATAATTTTCACATAATCAATAAAAAAGAATAATATTCCAATTGTATGATATGTCTTTTTTAGGGTAATAAAAATTGGGTATTTTGTATAAAAAATAAAAAAATGGATATACTCAAGAATAATAATAAATTAAATGGAAATTATAAAAAATATTAAATAAACAATATATGTTTATGTATTATTTTTCATAAAAAGGGAAGTATAACAATTGGAGGTGTTCATATTGAACAAAAATTTAAAAGAAAAATTAAAAAAATTATTTAGGAAGGAAGGATTTTATATTGCTCTATTCCTCTGTCTTTGTATACTATTAGCGATTGGAACAGTTTCATATAAAATGCTTAGTAATAAAAATGAAGTAAATAAGACAGAAGATACAAATAAGGAATTAACATTGAATTCTAGTAATGATGAAAAAACTATAAATGAAGTTCAAAATGCTGAGAGAGCAGAAAACGTTCAAGATAACAAAGA
>JAEZKY010000140.1 GCA_023435985.1 Bacillota bacterium
AGATTACTCATTTCTTCATCTATTGAAACTCCAGATACTGATGTACGATTATTTTCATAAATTTGTAGTTTAGATTCCGCATTTGAAGCATTTTCACTTGCTGAACTCGCTTTTTCATCTAAACCAGTAATAATATTAGAGTATTGGTCTGATAATGTTGTTCCATTTTTAGCTGATGATGTTACATTAGTGTCCCCATCTGTATAACTTACTGCTCCATTATTAGCAAAGAAGTCACTTCTTGATGCATATGTTTCTGTTGTACTGCCAAAACCAAATTTTAAATTTTTTATTTCAGATATAGCCTTTGCTCGTGCTCCGTCATTACCACTAGTACTTGTTGAATCACAATTTAGATCTGAATAAGTAAAATCCGAATTAATTGTTATATTTTTAGCAGTAATCCCTGCATCTGAAGTCGAATCAGAAGCATTAACAAAAAGAGGTTTAACATTATTAGTAGCATCATTACCTTGATCTGAACTTCCAGTTTGAATTGCATTTACTGAGTATGCAAGTGTTTGTGCAAATTCATCTAGTTGACCTTCTAACGTATCTATTTCATTTTGTACTACTTTATTTCCAGCTATTTCTCCACTACTTGGAGTAAAAATATCATTCTTAAGATCTGATACACTTCCAGCTGTTATAGTATTATTTGATGTATTTTCTGTCGCAGTTCCAACTATTGCAGTACCATTGCTATCAGCTTCTAAGATTCTATTTTCTTCCAAATTTTTTTTCATATCTGCTGCTGTCATACCACCAGCTGCTAATGTAGCTGCTGATATAGTTATTGTAGCCTTTTTGCTTTCATCACCAAGCTTGTAATAACTTATTGTCAATCCTCCAGACCCATCATCCTGAACATCATTAATATAAGAAAACTTTTTACCATCAGCGCCTGTTGGATCATTTGAATCTACTAATAATGTTGTCCCATCTGATGAATAAATGTCCACACCATTATTCTTTCCATCCTTTACAGTTATTCCAAACTGTGTACTTAATTGATCTATAGCAAGATCCCTTTTATCCATTAAGTCATTTGCTGTCAATCCTTTTGCAGTTATATCTTCAATATCTTCATTATAATCATTGATTTGATTCAATAAATCATTTACTGTAGTGGTATTTGTTTGTAAATTTTCTTGTAGTTTTGTCTTATTATCGTCTAATGTATTATAGCCTTCATTTATTCTTTCTGCTAATGTTTCAGCTGCTGAAATTGCTGCTGTTTTATTACTTTGCGTTTCATTTTGTTCTGTAGTTAATGTGCTAAACGCATTGTAAAAATTACTTAATGCGTTTTTTACTCCATTACCAGACTCCGCTTCATCCAATATAGTAGCAATATTGGAAAGATATGAATTTTGTATATCAGAAAATGAGGTTGCTGTTTGCTGATCTCTTACTTGAATATCAGCAAATTTATCCCTAACTCTTTGTATTGATGTTATTTCTACACCTGTTCCTATTTGTCCTACTGAAATATCGTCAAATTTCGAATTGCCTCCTAGAGGTTCTGCAGCCGTTGCATTAGCTCTTTGTCTAGTATAACCATCTGTTTCAGAATTTGTTATATTATGAGATGTTACATCTATATTAATCTGTTGTGCCGTTAATCCACTTCTCCCAATCGAAAGAGTATCAAATAATCCTCCCATTCTTTATATCCACCTTTCTCTTTTTATTATTTTTCATTTTATAAATTTCATATTATTGCAATTTCCTTAATACTTGTTCAATGCTCCATTCAGGCAAAGTTTAATTATACTAAGCGTTATTTTGCCAAATTTCCATTTGAAGTATATGTCTTTATTCCTTTGTCAGGATTCATCATTGTTAACATTTTATTAGTAAATACCAGCCTTTGCTTCAATAACATTTCATTAGTTTCCTTTTGAGACATAACAGTTTTTAATGTGCCTCCAATTTTTTTATAGGCCTTTTTCAATTCAACGTTATCAGAATTTGCTACCACTTCTGAAAGTTTCCTTTCACCTAATAGCTGTCTTCTTTGTAACTCTTCTTTTGCAATTTCTTTGCTGACTCCAATAAGCTTATCAACTAATCCTTCTAGACCAAACAAATCCTTTTTTATTACCATATCACTTTGTACTTTTAACAGCTCAAAAAGTTTCTGTAAATCTTTTTCTTGATCTATCATTAACTTAATAAGTTCATCTATCATGTTATGACTTATCCTCCTTCATGATATTTATCATGCTCTTTGCAGTTAATTTTGCATCAACATTATATGTTCCGCTTTCAATTTTACTTTTTATTTCAGCTATTTTTTCTGCATTGTTTTTGCCTGCATTAATAGAATATTCATTAAGATTTTTTCCTACCGATGATATTTCTATTGTGTCTGAATTCTTAACTGCATTCACTTTGCCTGCACATCCACTACGGTTTGAACTATACGCATTTATATATGTTAAGCGATTAATTCCATTTACACTCATATTTTGATCCTCCATATTTTTGCTTGTTATTTTATTATCGTATACTACTTAATTAAGTTTACACCTTTTTCTAATAAAAAAATGGCAATATCACTGCCTGCTTTATTATTAGAAAAAAATAAAAAGCATTTTCTTTAATCTATAGAAAATGCTTTTTATATACAAATAAAACTCTATTTTGTATGTCTTTTATTTTAATCTCTTTATTCTTTCCACACTGCTTACTATATTAGTTATTCTTATTCCAAAGTTTTCGTCAACAACAACAACTTCTCCAAGTGCTATCTGTTTCCCATTAACTAATATTTCAACAGGTTCTTCTGCAAGTTTATCAAGCTCTATTAACGAACCGGTTCCTAAATTCAAGATATCTTGAATACTCTTTTTAGTTCTGCCTAAAACTACAGATATATCTAGAGGAACATCTAATATTAAATCTATATTTTTTATTGGCGGAACATTCCCTTGAGGCGTCAATGGTTCAAATGCTGCCGAATGAACTTCTACCGGCTGCTCCATTCTTTGCATCGGAGCCTCATATTGCGACTCATAACCATAACTAGGCTGCGGTTCCATAGTTGCTGTGCTATTAACTGGCTGCTCACTTATACCCTTACTCATAATATTCTCTCCCTTTGCAGCTTCTGTACTTTCTGTCTTAGCTGCTTTCTCACTACTTTCTTCCCCAGTCATTATTGAAACAATATTCCTAGCTGTCTCTATTGGAAATATTTGCATTATATTACTATCTACTATGTCACCAATAGTCATTTTAAATGATACCCTTACTATTGGCTGATCTTCTGGTATTGCATCTGATATCGGCATAGTACCATCCGTAACCACTTTTGATGTAGGCGGTGATATATCTACCTTTCTTCCAAACATAGTAGCCATAGATGTAGCTGCTGAACCTATCATTTGATTCATCGCTTCTGATACTGCACTTATTTCTATTTCTGATAGTTCATGAGATTCTGGAACATTTCCATCGCCACCCATCATAAGATTAGATATAACTAATCCATCTGCGATTTTTACAATTAAAATATTCCTTCCTATTATACCTGAAACATATTCAATATCTAAAACTATATTCGGAGTTGCAAATCCTTCTTTTATTTCTCTTAGAGTTGTAATACTTACTACTGGTGTAGTTATATTTACTTGCTGATTTATAAGTTGATACAGCGCTGTTGAAGCTGACCCCATAGAAATATTTCCAATCTCACCAAGTAAATCCTTATCTAACTCTGTTATAGCATTAACATCTAATTCTGGTTTGCTTTCATTAGATGCCGTGTCACTACTTCCAGTAGATGCTGACGTATCTTCTCCTGCTAATAATGCATTTATCTCTTCTTGTGACAAAAAGTTATTACTCATACCCATTCACTTCCTTATCTGCTATATCTAAAATCATAACACCTATATTTTTACCTGTTACACCAGGTTTTGCATAATAGCACTCTTCATTTCCTACATATACTCTTATTGGGGATGAACTCTTTGTATCAAGTTTTATTACATCACCTACAGTTAGTCTTAAGAAGTCATCTACCGTTAAATTGGTTCTTCCTAATTCAGCCACAACATCTAGATCTACTTTATTAATACCCTTTTCTAATTTTTCCCTTGATTCAGCCATTAAAGCTTCATCATCATTCCTAAATGCATATTGTACTACTAATCTGTCTAATATCTTTTCTATGCTTAAATATGGAATACACATATTTACAAAAGTACTACGCTTATTCATCTCAACTGAAAATGTAATCAAAGCTACTGGATCATTAGGCGCTAAAGTTTGATTTACTGCTGGATTTGTTTCAATTGCTTCAACTTCCGGCTCAACCTCTAAAATGCTGTCCCAAGCTAACTTTAAGTTATTTATCATTCCAGATGTAATCTGCTTCATTATGTTTTTGTCAATATCCGTAAATTCCTTTGTTTCAATTTTCCTATCCCCTTTTCCTCCAAGCAATACATCTATTACCTGAAGAGAAAATTGAGGATTAGTCTCAAGCATAATTGTCCCCGCAAGTGGCGGCATTTTAAATATTGTCATAATAGTAGGGTTTTGAACAGAGTGAATAAATTCCTCGTATGTAATCTGCTCTACAGTTTCTATCTTTACTTTTACATTTTGTCTTGTTTGACCAGTTAAGTAATTAGAAATAATTCTCGCATAATTATCATGAATAAGTTCAAGAGTCCTTATATGTTCTTTCGAGAATTTTTGAGGACTTCTAAAGTCATAAAGTTTAATTTTATGTTTCTCATCCTCTTTACCAACTTCTTCTGATTCTAACTCACCTGTAGACAGGGCGGATAACAAGGCATCTATTTCACTTTGTGATAAGACATCTGCCATATTTCTCCCTCATTTCAATAAATTAATTTAATAACTTGTCAATATCTATTATTGTTAGAAGTTTTTCATCATAATTTAATATACCCTTTATGTACTGTTGAACTTTATTAGCATCTTTATCTACTTTTTGTATATTTTTTTCGTCTATATCTAAAACTTCTTCTACTTCATCTACTGATATTCCTATTTCTTCATCTTCTACTGTTAATATAATTATGTTATTTTGCTGTTCTCCTGGAGTGACCTCTAATAACAGATTTATATCAACAAGAGATTTAATGCTTCCACGTAAATTAATTAACCCTTTAATATAACTTGGAGCTTTAGGAACCTTTGTAATCCCCATAGTATCATTGATGCTTTGGACTCTTTCTGTCTCTACTGCAAAATGTTCTTCCCCTAATTTAAATACTACTATTTGCATACTTAACCCTCCTTTACACTTAATACAATTTACAATTGACGACATACAATTAATGCCATTTACTGGTACCCTGTGGGCAATTAAGGCAGAAAGACATAGACTTTCTTATTTATATTCCAAAAAAACTTCAGGCTTTTCCCTTCATTGTTCATTGTCAACTGTTAATTGAATGATTATCCTACAACTTTCTTTATAGCTTCTAAAACCCTATCAGCTTGGAATGGCTTTACTATAAAATCTTTAGCTCCTGCTCTTATAGCGTCCATAACCATTGATTGTTGTCCCATTGCTGAACACATAATTACCTTAGCTTCTGGATCAAACGCTTTTATTTGTTTAACTGCTTCAATCCCATCCATATCAGGCATTGTTATATCCATTGTAACAACATCCGGTTTTTCCTTCTTGTAAAGATCCACTGCAACTATTCCGTTGTTTGCTTCTCCTACAATCTCAAAATCATTCTTTTCTAAAATATCCTTTATCATCATTCTCATAAATGCCGCATCGTCTACGATTAAAACTTTAGCCATATACTTTTCCCTCCAAAATTAATTTATTCCTATAGATTTCAATATTTTTTCTAATGATCCCGGCATAGGGATGTAATAAAAATGTCCTCCTATATTTTCTTCAGTATCATCCAAAAATACAGTTTCGATATCTAATATATATTCATCATATTGATTAGATTCAATAAATGTTGTTGTTAGTATTGCACCTAACATATCATACGAAGTAGCTGGTACTGATGGTGCGATAGCTAGATTAGTTAACTGTGCTATCGAATTCATATACGATGCTGATATTATATTTGCTATCTCGCATAATACAGAACCACCCATTTCACTTTCTGGCGACTGCTTGCTTCCAACTAATTTCATTATTATATTTTCAGCTGTTGCTTTTTCAAATACTAAGAGGATATTTCCTGCAATATCTCCAAGCACCCTTACAACTGTACCAGCAACTTCGCACTCTCCATTTTCTTCAACAATATCTTCTAATCTTACCACATTTACTGCTGGCACTGTCATATCTACTTTTTTCCCTATCATCATGGAAAGAGCAGTTGCTGCATTTCCTGCACCTATGTTAGAGACCTCTTTAAGTGCATCTAATTGTAAAGCGCTTAAATTAGAATACTCCACTTATAACCCTCCTTCAAAATTTGTCCCATATCTTTTACTTTAATTTTTTCAAATGCATATTTAAAATTAAAGCTGGCAGCATAACTTTAAATAAGTTCAACTAAGTTAAGTAGTATCCCGCTTAAAAAAGTTTACCTTATAGTAATGCACCTATATCTAATATTAGTGTTACTAGACCATTACCAAGTATAGTCGCACCAATATATTGATCTAAATTCTTTAATGTTTTTCCAAGTGGTTTAATAACTATTTCTTGTTGTCCAAGTAATGAATCAACTAATAATCCAATAGTTTTATCACCTACATTTACTATTATAACAAATTTCTTATTAGTTTCGCTAGCCTCTATATCTAAACTTTCATTTAATCTAATTAATGGAATTACATCTTCTCTATAAATAATGACTTCTTTTCCATTACTTTTCTTAATATTTTCTTCCTTATAGTCTATTACTCTATCTATAAAGCCTAGTGATATTGCAAGTGTTTCTTCTCCAACTTTTACAAGTAAAGCTTGTATTATTTGTAGTGTAAGTGGAAGTTTAATAACAAATGATGAGCCTTTTCCTTCTTCACTTGTTACATCTACTGTACCTCCAAGTGCTGAAATTTTTGTCTTAACAACATCCATTCCAACTCCTCTTCCAGAAATATCTGTTACTACATCATTAGTACTAAAGCCTTGTGCAAAAATTAAGTTCTTAATGTCATTATCAGACATTCCTTCTGTATTTATTCCTTTTTGCTCAGCTTTTGCTTTTACCTTTTCAACATTAATTCCTGCACCATCATCTGTAACTTTTATTAATGCTTTTGTTCCTTCTTGATATGCAATAAGTCTTATTGTTCCAACTGGCGGCTTTCCTTGAGCCACTCTCTTTTCTACTGATTCTATTCCATGATCTGCTGCATTTCTTAATAAATGTATTAATGGTTCACCAATTTCATCAATTACTGTTCTATCAAGTTCTGTATCAGCACCCTCTATAATAAAGTTAATTTCTTTATTCAATTCTACTGATACGTCTCTTATCATTCTTGGGAATCTATTGAATACTGTATCTAATGGCAGCATTCTAATCTTCATAACTAAATCTTGAAGATCTGATGTTGTTCTACCTACTTGTTCCAATGTCTCATTTAATTCTTGTGATTTATGTACATTCACAATTTGTTCTAATCTTGTCCTATAAATTACAAGCTCAGAAACCATATTCATTAGGTTATCTATTCTTTCTAAATCAACTCTTACAGATTGATGTGCTTTTTTAACTTCTTTCTTTTGAGCAGGTTTCTTTGCTGGAGCCTTTTTATCTTCATCTTTTGGTTCCTCTGTTTTTTGAACTACAGCTTTTTCTTCTACTTTAATTTCTTTTACTTCTTTTTCTTCTATCTCTTTTGGATCTATCTCTGAGTTATCAAACTCTATTAATGAAGCTTCAACTTTTGCTACTTCCGATATTCCATTTACAACATCTATTATTTCATCTACTGTGTTTTTAGTTACTAGAACGAATTTTAACTCAAAATCAAATTCTTCGTTTTCAATATCTTGAGTCGATGGTTCTGATTTTAATATTTCACCATGATCTTCAAGGTCTTTCACGATTAAAAATGCTCTTGCTGATTTTAATAATGTATTTTCACTTAAGGTAACCTTTATTTCAATTGAATTATATCCTTTTTCTCTTGCCTGCTTTATTACTGATGCATCATATTGATTTAAATCTAAATCATTAACCTCCGATTCATCTGAAGCTTTATTACCTTGTACTGGTTTAGCTGCAGCATCTTCGCTTTTATTTCCATTATTTTTTATATCTGCTAAAGCTTTCATTATGCCTTCTATATCTAATTTTTCATCTGATCCTTCCTGCACATTATCAACCATTTTTTCTAATGTATCAAGACAATCAAATAATACTGTTACTACATCTTGAGTTACTTTTAATTCCCCTTCTCTAAATTCAGCTAATACATCCTCCATTTTGTGAGTAAGTTCTGCAAGATCTGTGAATCCCATAGTTGCAGCCATTCCCTTAATTGTATGTGCAACTCTAAATATTTCATTTACTTTATCAGTGTCTTCTGGATTTTGTTCTAAATCTAATAATGACTCATTTAATGTTTGTAAATTATCTAATGATTCCTCTAAAAACATTGACATATATTGAGATGTATCCATCTTTACTCCTCCTTTATACTTTTTTATAAATAAAGGTTGACGCTTTTTCAAATCCATAGTCTCTATAATTGTATATACTTTCTGTAGCTCCTACAAACAAAAGCCCACCCTTTTTTAATGAATTACTAAATTTTTCATAGATTTCTTGTTTAATATCATTGTTGAAATAAATTACAACATTTCTGCATACAATTAAATCGAAATTATTATCATATCTGTCCAATATCAAATCATGCTTTTTAAAAGTTACCATTTCCTTGATTTTAGACTCTATATAATATTTATCGTCTACTATTTTAAAATATTTACTTAAATCCGTATTTTTTACACCTTTCATTTCATTTTGTGTATATTCACCAATTTTTGCCTTTGAAAGTATAGTATTATCGATATCAGTTGCTATTATGTTATGTCTCCCATTTGGCGCAAGTTTATCTAGTATTATTCCTAAAGTATATGGCTCACAACCTATTGAGCAAGCCGCGCTCCAAATTTTCAAATTAGGATTATTAGGTAATAATTCCTTTGTAATTTGCTTTTCTAGATCATTAAACAACTCTGGGTTTCTAAAAAATTCTGTCACATTAATTGTTATAAAATCTAAAAATTTTTGTTTTTGCTCTGGGTCATTTTTTATAGCTTTAGAATATTCATCTAATGTCTTTATTCCAACTCTTGTCATTAAACTATTTATTCTTCTATTAAGTTGTTCAGGTTTATACGCTGATAAATTTATACCCAATTCCTTATGAACCCATTTATGAAATTCATTAAACTCCATATTTCCTCCTATACCTGTTTTATTATGTTAATTATATTATTAGCGACTTCATATAGTGGAACTACAAAATCCACCTTCCCAGTTTCAAATGCAGCTTTTGGCATTCCATAAATTGTGCATGTAGATCTATCTTCTGATATTGTTATTCCACCGCTGTCTTTTATGTTCTTTGTTCCATCAGCACCATCTCTACCCATTCCTGTTAAAATTGCAGATATTAAATTTCCTTTATAAACATTTATAGCAGAATTAAATAATTTATCTACAGCTGGTCTTACTCCCCAAATTGGTGCTTCTTCATTCAGGTGTATTAAATTATCTAAACCAACTGTCATATGTTTACCACCCTTGGCTATGTATATAGTATCACTTTTTATTTTCATTCCTTCTGCTGCTTCAATTACATTCATATGGCATAATTTATCCAGCCTTTCTGAAAATACTTTTGTGAAACCCTCTGGCATATGTTGAACTACAAAAACAGGTACTCCTAAATTCTTTGGAAATTTAGTTAGCACTTCTTGAAGTGCCTTAGGTCCTCCTGTAGATGCGCCTATAACAACTGCGTCTATCTTTTTATTCTTAGGTATAGACACTGACTTAGTTACTCTTGGACTAAATTCCTTTACTATATTTGTATTATTAGAAATAAAATCTTGTGTAATTTTATACTTTGCACTACTATCTATAGCATTAAATTTCTTCCTATACTTTGCATCTGTAGTTATACTTTTTATCTGTTCAATCAAGTTCTTCTGAACTTTCATTATATCTAATGAAATACTTCCTGATGGCTTAGTTACAAAACTAATAGCACCATTATCTAAGCATTCTAAAGTTAATTCTGATCCTTCAGTAGTTGCACTACTAATCATTATAACAGGATAACTTTTGCCTAATCTTTTTAATTCCTTAAGGGTTGCAAGTCCATCTAAGTCTCTCATATGTACGTCTAATGTGATAAGGTCTGGATTATATTTATCTACCTTTTCAATTAGTTCTCTTCCATCTCTAAATTTTGCTATAACTTCAAACTTACTTTCTAGTTCTATCATGTCTGATATTGCTTTTCTCATAAAAGCTGAGTCATCAACAACAATAATTTTAATTTTATCCACCTAATCACACCTTTCCTTCTAAATTTTATAATTCTAAAATTCCATGGCCTACAACTTTAAGTACTACTTTCCCATCATTGGCATAAAGAACCATCGTTCTTCCCTTATTTCCACCAATTTCTTCAGCAATTATTGGAATGGCTTCACCTTTCAAGGTTTTTTTAACTGCATCGCTGTTTCTTTTTCCTATATCACTTATTATGCTCTTATCTGAAAAATTAAACATTGATGCCCCGCCTGCAATCTTTGCTGTGAGATTCCTTTTTTTGCATCCCTGCTGTTCCATTTTTTCAATTAATATTGGAATAGCTAAATCTGCAAATTTCATGGGGTTTGTACTACTCTTGAATTGAGTACTATCTGGAAGCATTATGTGCGCTAATCCTGCTACTTTAAGCGTTTTATCATATAAAGCAATTCCTATACATGATCCTAATCCTATTGTCATTATAGCTCCCGGATCCAGCACTAAATTCAAATCAGCTATTCCAACTTTTATCTCTGTACTTACCATTTTTACCCCCTAGAAAATATTATCCTCATCCTCTGATGATAATATTTTTTCTAAATCTAATAAAATCACTATATTATCTTCCAGTTTGATTAACCCTGAAATGTACCTTTTATCTATTGTTGCTGTTATTGGTGGTGCTTCCTCCATCAGTTCGCTATTAATATCTCTTACTTCATAAACATTTTCTACAATAATTCCAAACTTATTTTCAGCTCTTTTTATAACTATTATTTTTCTCTCTTCACTTTCTTTATCTTCACCAAAATTAAATTTTTTTGATAAACTTATTATTGGAAGAATTTTTTGCTCATAGTTTATTACGCCTTTTACAAAGGATGGTGCATCCGGAAGAACAGTTGGTTCCTGATACCCCAATATTCTTTCCACCTCCCTTATATCCGTTGCATAATGTTCTCCATTCAATCCAAATATCAACATTTTAATTTCATTGCTTGCCATTATCTAAACCTCCTATAAAACAAATTTATCAATGATTATATCTCCACTTTTATCTAAATATACATCTACATTTTTAGATGAAATTTCTAACATTTTTTGTTTTTCACCAAAACAAAAAATTGTATTATTATAAGCTACATTAGCCTTAATGCGGCCATTTTTAGGAACTTTTAATACAGTATTAACTCCTGCCACACTACCTACTGACTTTAATATTATTTCAGTACCAGCACTTAGTACACCACCTCTACAAGCAGAATTTTCACTAGTGAACTCTATTTTATTTAAAGCTGTTATATTAGATGTATATTGCCCCTTTCCTGTAATATAAATGCTTCCTGAAGCTTCTATTGTAGCCCCTTGTGCATATGCAAAATAAATATCAGTAGGAATTACTATTAATGTCTCTATTTCTTCAATTTCCTCCTGTAATATTTCCTCCAAATTAGTTAATTCCCTGAAATCTTTTATTTTTAATGGTCCAAGGCCTAATAATTTATTTATTATAAATGTTGTGAGTTCACTATGTTGAACTCCCTCAGACATATTATAATTTAAAATACTTCTCGATAACTTAGGTAATGATTTAAATTTATTTTCTATTAATATTTTAATTATTTCCCCATATTGCTTTTGCCCTAGCAAATTATTTGCCTTAACTTGCTCGGTTGAAGCACTTAAGTCATTTAAAATATTCTTTAAATTCACCAAATTATCTAAATATTGCTTTCTTTCAACATTTTCACTGCCTGCAGTTACAGTTGAATTTAATATATTTCCATTTATAACAATTTCTCCTGAAGATTTAACTTTTGCTGACTCCACGTTCTTTCCAATATGAAGTTCGTTTCCAGCCTTAACTTCCATGGCCTCACAAACATCACCAACTATCTCAACATTTCCAACAAAATCTATATTTCCGCTTTTTAAATCAACTTGGTCAACTTTATATAGCTTGTTTACAGCAAATGTATTGGCCCTATATGCTGGTTTACCTTCCTCAGTCGCTATAACATTATTATTTTCAAGTTTACATCCCTCGCCAATTTTCACCACAACTTTTTTTGCAGTCTTTCGTTTTATTGGTATCCCTAATATGTTTTGTCCATCATTTCCAGGACTACCTGGCACTATTTTACCTATAATATCCCCTATATTTGCATTAGCAATCAAAAATCTATTTCTATAATCTACTCTTTCATTGGTATCTTCATAATCCAGTACTTCTTCTGACTCCTTAAATAAGACTTGTATTTCATCAGAAATATCATCCTTAGCAGGCAATCCTTTAGCTATTAATACATTATCAGCTCCATATTCACTGCATATTACTTCTAATTCCTCTTCGATAATTCCAAATCTAATACCTTTGCTTTGTAGTAGTTCCTTTATTTCAGCCACCGTATATTTAGGCGGGTATTTTTCACTATTTTTTTTCTTTGAAAGACTTAAATTTTTATGATATCCTTGATCTATCAATTCATATGTATGCGATGGAACATACTTTATTGTTATATAAGCTTCCATTTTATCGTTTGTAATCGATATATCAACATTTCTTATCGGTTCAATTTCTTCAAATTTATATTCAACTTTATCTTCTGCTGCCACTGTGGTTGTTCCACTAACTTCTTGTTGATTTATAATCAATGTCATACCTTGGCATGGCTTTATTGTAATAATTTCATCTTTATTTTCAGATTCTGTTATTATTATTTTCCCATTTTCTACTTTTGCTCCAAAAAGCTCTCTTGTCTCCCCTACTTCTTCAATTATTTCTTTTTCCTTAATATTTGGTTTATTTTCTTCTTCTATTATCTCTATTTCAACCACTTTTTTAAAAAACTTTTTTTCTTCTTTAGTTACCCTATACTTTAAATTATCTTTAGAAATATTCAATTCATCGCATGCTTTTTCGATACAGCTTTCCAAAGATGTTGCAGAAAATTTCAAACCCATAAATATCTCCTCCATAAAAATACTTCTTTTCTTAGTATACCACAGCATAATTTATTTTTATATCCATTATTTATATTAATCAATATTATTTTACATTAAGATACAAAATAATTCATTTTCTAATGTTTCTCAATATATCGTGTGATTTCATCGTCATATTCTTTCATCAGCTTCCTAATTAAATCGTTATTAGGATTTAATTTAATACCATTTACTTTTCTAATTGGTAAAACCTTTGGAGATGTTCCAGAAATAAATATTCCATCTAATTTATCAATATCTGAATAACTATACTCTATTTCCTTCACTTGAATTTGCAGTTTTTGTGCTATTTCTATTATCTCACCTCTTGTAACACCTGGTAGTACAGCTTTCACTGGAGAAGTCAAAATCGCATTATCCTTAACCATAAATATATTGGATCTGCTTCCCTCAGTTATATATCCGTTTTTATCAACTAATATAGCTTCGTAAACTCCTTTATCCTTTATCTCTTTGTTTACTTTTTCTCTAAAATTATCATTAATTATTTTTGCATTTGGATTTTCTCTTTCTCCAAAATACAAAATTGTTTCAACACCATTTTCATACATTTCTTCAGATGGATATGAGTGTTCTACAAAAAATACATTTAATATTTTTTCATTAACTCCATAAGTTATCTTAATATTTCCATTAATCTTTTTTTCATTTTTTATTAATGCTTCGATTCTATCGCTAATTTTTTCATAGCTCAATGTGAATTTTTCATTTATTAAATTAAATGAATTTTCCATCCTTTTTAGATGACTCTCCAAAAATATTGGTTTTCCATCCATTACTCGTAGCACTTCATATATTATTTTATCAACCACAATTTATCACCCTTTCTATTTCCATCTTAATATCTCTATTTCATGATTCTTTTTATAATTTATTAGATATGGTTTTCCAACTAGATCTAATAAAGGTTTATCAGATAAGGAATCTGAAAACATATATGATTCCTTAAAATTAACTTCTATTCTTTCATTCTTAATTACTTCTTCTAATCTTCTTACTTTTTCTTTACCCTTACAATTCTCGCCATCCATCTTTCTTATAAAAATTCCATTATTAAAGCTAAATTTAGTTCCTATTATCCTATCCACTTCTTTTATATTGTAAAATTCATTTATGTAAAACTCTGGAGATGCAGATATTAAATATATTTCATAGCCTTCTGCCTTAAGCTTTTTCATCATTTTAAGTGCATCTTCATATAATATAGTACTTAATTTCTCATTATAAAATTTTTTTACCAGAACTGCTAAGTCTTGTTCATTTATCCCATCAATAAATTTCAAAAACGTCTCTTTTACCTTTTTTTCATCATATATTTTTAACGCATACATAATTCCGCAATATATAGCTCTTGGCAAGAAACGAAGGTTTCTTCTATCATTTTTTATTACATATTTAAATAATTCCATCAATGTCTCTTTTTTTGTAATAGTATAATCTATATCAAATATAGCAAGCTTCTTCAAAATTGATTGTCACCTTCTTACTTTTTTCATTTAAATCATTTAATGGTAGGCAACTTCATTTATAGTTTATTACCCTCGCGCTCGAGAAAGCTATAAATGAATTTAACCTACCATTTAGAGAACCTAAATAAGATTTTAATTCATTTCATTCAACCATATTTATTTGTTACATTATATATGAGCACATTACTAGCCTTTCTCATATATTATTTTATCTTACTTAAAAATGTTGAAATCCTATCTATTCCATTTTCTATTATATTCATAGATGTTGCATATGATAATCTTATATAATCATCTAATCCAAATCCAGTTCCAGGTATTACCGCAACTTTTTCTTCTTCTAATAGTACCCTTGCAAAATCTACCGAGTTATTTATTTCCTGACCTTTAAAAGTAGTATTTAAATATGCAGATACATTAACCATAATATAAAACGCCCCACTTGGTTTTATAATTGATATTTCATTCAATTTTTCAAGTTTGCTTACCATAAAATTTCTTCTATTTTCAAACTCTTTTACCATATTACTCAAATCCTCTGCTGGACCATTTAATGCCTCTATCGCCGCATACTGTGCTATAGTATTTACATTTGATGTCATATGGCTTTGAATACTTGTCATAAGCTTAGTAATATTTTCACTTGCTGCTGCATATCCCAATCTCCATCCTGTCATCGCATACGTTTTTGACACACCATTTATCACTATTGTTCTTTCGTATGCATCTTCACTTAATGATGCTATACTAATGTGAGTTTCTCCATCATAAATCAATTTTTCATAAATTTCATCCGATATTATGAACAAATCGTATTTCTTGGCGAACTCTGCTATTTCTAATAGTTCATCCTTATGATAAATTGTTCCAGTAGGATTATTAGGACTGTTTAACAATATAGCTTTAGTTTTATCTGTTATAGCCTTTTCTAAATCCGCAACTGTATATTTATAATGTTTTTCTTTCCCAGTTTGAACAAATACCGGCACTCCATCTGCTAGCTTTACTAACTCTGGATAACTCACCCAATATGGCATTGGAATCAATACTTCATCTCCTGGATTTAATATAGCCATAAAAGTATTAGCCAAACTTTGTTTAGCTCCTGTTGAAATTGTAATCTGACTTGGTTTATAGTCCAAGTCATTATCATTTTTAAATTTATTGCATATGGTTTGCTTCAACTCCAATAATCCCCCTGCTGGAGTATATTTTGTTTTCCCATCATGCATTGCTTTAATAGCTGCTTGGATTATATTTTCTGGCGTGTTAAAATCCGGCTCCCCTGCACCAAAACTTACTACATCAACCCCTTGACTTTTTAACTCATTAGCCTTTGCTGTAATTGCCAAAGTAATTGACGAACTGATATTTCCCGCTTTTTTTGATAATTGCATTGCTTATTCCCTCCATTTAAGGCACAAAAATGACTATTAAAATGCCAAAATAATACAGCAATTAAATAGTTATTTTTTATAAATACACCTTGAATTTAATTGCATATTCTTGTCACATACTAAAAATATATCATTAATATATAAAATTGTAAACAATGTGAAACATGAGACATAATCAAAAAAATAACAAATATTTATGGCTGTTTTAAACTTGTTATTTTATATGCCTAAAAGACTTTAGTAATAAATTACCAAAGTCTTTTTAATTATATTTATTCTTCGCCTACTAATTCATCTTGATAGTAAGCAGATACTCTATCAAATTCCTCTTCATCTGGGACTACAAGTTCTTCTCCATCTAGTCTAAAAAGATAAACTGAATCTTCTTCTGGATTTTGAGCTAAGTAGTAGGAGTTATTTTCGTATTCAAATTCATCGATTATTGGGCATGTAACTACATTTCCATTTTCATCTTCTAAATCTATAACGAAGTTTTCATCTTCATCATTGCATCCACATCCGCACTCATGATCGTGGTCATGGTCATTTCCACAATTACATTCATGTCCTTCATCGTGATTATGTCCACCGCATCCACATTTTTCTAAATCTTTTTCCATTCTTAAACCTCCTCTTGGTTATATACATCAAAATAGCTGCTTATTAATTTTATGTATACTATATAGTACTACTTTAGTAATTTAAAAATTTCTAAGGTATCATACCACAAAATATGCACTCCTATATAGCAATTATTTTGATAATATCTTAATTAATTTTACCCTTTATTCACCTAAATTAAAACCCTAAAATCAAAATATTTTTTTAAATCTATGTTAATATATCTGTTAAAGTTAATAATTTGCAAAGTACAACCTACATTTTTAGATAAAATTCCCCATAGACTTTTTCATAAATCACCCATAGATCTTGCTTTATTATAAAAAAAGAAGCCACTATATTTATAAAAAACTTTCATAAATAAGTGGCTTCTCATTTTTTCGCGCAAATTTAGTTATTTAATTATTGAAATACTATTGTTGATTAGCTAATTTCTTATATCCTTCTAATCTTTCCATAGCATCTTTCTTAGTCTTTTCAAATAAAGCATCTGCTTGTTCTGGGAATGCCTTAGCAAGTGAAGAGTATCTTACTTCTCCCATTAAGAATTCCTTGAAGTCTGCAGTTGGTTCTTTTGAGTCTAATGTAAATGGATTCTTTCCAGCATCTTTTAATTCTGGGTTAAATCTATATGTTTGCCAATATCCACATGCACTAGCTCTCTTAGCTTCTTCTTGGCTGTTACCCATACCAATTCTTAATCCGTGGTTGATACATGGTGCATAAGCTATTATTAATGATGGTCCTTTATAGCTTTCAGCTTCTGCAATAGCTTTCATAACTTGGTTCTTATCAGCACCCATGTTAATTTGAGCTACATATACATAACCATAACTCATAGCCATCATTCCAAGATCTTTCTTCTTAGTCTTCTTACCAGATGCAGCAAACTTAGCGATTGCAGCAGTTGGAGTAGATTTAGATGATTGACCACCAGTGTTTGAGTAAACTTCTGTATCTACTACTAATATATTTACGTCTTCTCCTGAAGCTAATACATGGTCAACTCCACCGTATCCGATATCGTAAGCCCATCCGTCTCCTCCGAAGATCCATTGTGATCTCTTAACGAAGTAGTCTTTTTCAGCTAATATTTCCTTAGCAGCTTCAGTGTTAGATGCTTCTAACGCAGCAACTAATTTATCAGCTCTTTCTCTAGTTCCTTCACCTTCACTAATGTTGTCTAACCATTCTTGTAATTCAGCTTTTGCTGGATCATTTGCAGCTATAGCAGCTTCAGCTTTTTCTGCAATTCTTTCTCTTATAGCCTTAACTCCTAAGAACATACCTAATCCATATTCAGCATTATCTTCAAATAATGAGTTAGCCCAAGCTGGACCATGTCCATTTTTATTCTTAGTATATGGAGTTGAAGGAGCTGATCCTCCCCAAATTGATGTACATCCAGTTGCATTAGCAACCATCATTCTATCACCAACTAATTGAGTTATAGCTTTAACATATGGAGTTTCTCCACAACCTGCACAAGCTCCTGAGAATTCAAGTAATGGTTGCTCAAATTGGCTACCCTTAACTGTAGTCTTGCTCATTGGATTCTTCTTAGCTGAAACATCATAAACTAAGTAATCCCAAGCTTCAATTTGGTCATGTTGAGAGTCTTGTGGTTTCATAACTAATGCTTTTCCTGGTGCTGGACAAATTTGAGCACAGTTTCCACAACCTGAACAATCAAGTGGTGTTACACCCATTGTGTATAATAATGGCTCTTCTGTCTTTAATCCCTTAGCAGCTACAATCTTAGTTGCAGCTGGAGCAGCATTCTTTTCTGCTTCAGTTAATAAGAATGGTCTTATAGCAGCATGTGGACATACCATTGAACATTGGTTACATTGAATACATTTTTCTGAATCCCATTCAGGAACATTTACTGCAATTCCTCTCTTTTCGAAAGCTGCAGTACCATTTTCAAAAGTACCATCTTCCATACCTGCAAATGCTGAAACTGGAAGTTGATCTCCTTCTTGTCTGTTCATTGGAATAACTATATCTTTAACGAACTTACTAGCATGCTTAATTTCTACTGGAGCTTCATCTTTAGCTGTCTTCCAAGCTTCTGGAATATTTACTGCAACAATTGATTCAACACCTTTATCTATAGCTGCGTTGTTCATATTAACAACTTTTTCACCCTTCTTACCATAAGAAGTTACAACTGAATCTTTTAAGTGTTTAATAGCATCTTCAACTGGGATAATGTTAGCTAACTTGAAGAAAGCTGATTGCATTATCATGTTGATTCTTCCACCAAGACCAATTTCTTGAGCAATACCTACAGCATTGATAATGTAGAACTTAATGTTGTTGTTTGCTAAGAATCTCTTGTATGAAGCAGGTAATTTTTCTTCTAAATCTTCTGGAGTCCAGATAGTATTTAATAAGAAAGTAGAACCTGGTTTTAATCCTTCAAGTACATTGTATTTGTGGATGTATGATTGGTTAGAACATGAAACAAAGTCTGCTTTGTTTATTAAGTATGGTGACTTAATTGCTTTCTTACCAAATCTTAAGTGAGATACAGTAATTCCTCCTGATTTCTTTGAATCATAGAAGAAATATGCTTGAGCATACATGTCTGTATTATCTCCAATAATCTTGATTGCACTCTTGTTTGCTCCAACAGTACCATCTGATCCTAATCCCCAGAACTTACAAGATGTAGTTCCTTCTGGAGTTGCATCTATATCTTCAGTTACTTCTAATGAAGTATTTGTAACGTCATCAACGATTCCGATTGTAAATCCATTTTTTGGTGTAGCTTGTGCTAAGTTAGCATAAACTGCAGCAATATGTCCTGGATTTGGATCTTTTGAACCTAAACCGAATCTTCCACCAACAATAAGTGGTGCATCAGCTTGTCCATAGAATGCATTTCTTACATCTAAGTATAATGGTTCTCCAGTTGATCCTGGTTCCTTAGTTCTATCTAAAACAGCGATTTTCTTAACTGTCTTTGGAATAGCAGCTAATAATCTTTCATTTGAGAATGGTCTAAATAATCTTACTTTAACAACACCAACTTTTTGTCCGTTAGCATTTAAGTAATCTATAGTTTCTTCACAAACGTCAGTAGCAGAACCCATAGCTATGATTACTCTATCAGCATCTGGTGCTCCATAGTAATCGAAACAGTGATATTCTCTACCAGTTAATTTAGTAATTTCAGCCATGTAGCTTTCAACTGTTTCTGGTAATTCATTGTAGAATTTATTAACAGATTCTCTTTCTTGGAAATAGATATCTGCATTTTGAGCAGTTCCTCTAGTTACAGGATGATTTGGGTTTAATGCTCTTTCTCTGAAAGCTTTAACTGAATCCCAATCAAGTAGGCTTGCTAATTCATCATATTCTAAAACTTCAATTTTTTGTACTTCATGAGAAGTTCTGAATCCATCAAAGAAGTTTAAGAAAGGAATTCTTGTTTTAATAGCAGTTAAATGAGCAACTGCTGCTAAGTCCATAACTTCTTGAACTGATCCTTCTGCAAGCATTGCAAAACCAGTTTGTCTTGCTGCCATAACATCTTGGTGATCTCCAAATATGTTTAAAGCAGAAGTAGCTAATGCTCTAGCTGATACGTGGAATACTCCTGGTAACATTTCACCAGAAATTTTATACATGTTTGGTATCATTAATAATAAACCTTGTGAAGCTGTATAAGTTGTTGTTAAAGCTCCAGCTTGTAAAGATCCGTGAACTGCACCAGCTGCTCCAGCTTCTGATTGCATTTCCATAACCTTAACAGGTTGTCCAAAAATATTTTTTCTTCCTTGAGCTACCCATTCATCAACATGTTCTGCCATTGGTGATGATGGTGTAATTGGGAATATTGCAGAAACTTCTGTAAATGCATAAGATATATGAGCTGCTGCAGTATTACCATCCATAGTTTTCATTTTTCTCATCGCGTTTGACCCCTCTTTCTAATTTAAAACTAAATTTAGAGTAATTTAAATTTATATAAGCTAGTCTGTAAGACCACCTAATATACATAATAGTATTCAGCTAATTAAAATATTATTCTTAACTTTTCATAATATGGAGTAAAATTCAGCATATTATCTTGCTAATTTTCTTCCTAAGTCTCTAATAATATCTGATTGCACCTTAGTTGGTGACTCTTTAACTGCTAAATCTCCAATGACATTAAAACCATAGGATGTCATTTCATCCTTCCATATTTTCATGAAAGTATCTTCTATCCATCCATAGGTTGCAAATAAAATACAGTTTTTATTTTTATTTTCTTTAGTACAATTTATCAACTGTTCTAAAAATGGTTTCATTTCCTCTTGTTCTATTTTAGTGGCATCCACTGCAGGACTTCCAAAAGCAACAGCATCTGAATTTAAGACATCTTCAACTGTAGCATCTGCGACATGTATTACGTTTACCTCTGCTCCTTCTTCCTTAGCACCTTCTGCCATAACATTTGCAAGGGCTTCTATGTTTCCACCACAACTCCAATAAATGATTGACACTTTTTTCATCGAAACAGCACCTCATCTTTTCGTTAAATAATTAACTTACGTCTCTAACTAAAATTGAACTTACCCTTTTATTATATCTCACATATTTTTTTTTGCAAGATTTGATTGTATAATTTGTACTATTTTAAGTTATAAATATATATTTTATCATTACTAATCATATAGATATATAAAATATAAATTAAACTTCTAACCCATAATCAATGTTTTTGATGGCTAATGAGGAAAATTTCTTAACCATTTATGAGCCAAAAGTTATAAGTTGAAGAATAAAAGCCCACAGTCTCTTCAAAAATATATATTTTAGAAATCCCTTTGATGGATTTCATCTTTAACTCATAACTTATAATTCATAACTCATTACTTCTTAATGCTTTCTAATATTACATTTACTATCGCTTCAACACCATTTTTAGCCTGACTTTTCTCCATATTGTCGATAAGTTTTTCCTTTTTCTCTTTTAATTCTAAAACTTTTTCATATAATAAATCTTTATTAATATCTTCTTCTTGAAGCATTAGCGAATAACCTTCTTTTTCAAAAGATTTAGAATTTAAAATTTGATCTCCTCTGCTAGCTTTCTTTGAAAGAGGTATTAATAATGTCGGCTTTTTTAATGCTAAAAATTCAAATATTGAATTTGCTCCTGCTCTTGAAATCATATAATCTGCAGCTTTCATAAGATCCGGCAGTTCCTCACTTACATATTCAAATTGCTTATATCCGTTTTTATTTATAAAATTTCTATCCACATTTCCTTTTCCGCAAATATGAATCAAATTAAATTTCTTTAGAAGTTTATCCAAAA
>JAEZKY010000227.1 GCA_023435985.1 Bacillota bacterium
AACTAGCATCTCGTGATGATGGCATAGAGGTAACACTCCTTCCCATTCCGAACAGGAAAGTTAAGGTCTATAGCGCCGATGGTACTGCATGGGAGACTGTGTGGCAGAGTAGGACGTTGCGAGGTAAGATAGAAGATAGTCAATGTGACTATCTTTTTTTATGTGTAAATTTAGAAAGTTTAGAAATAAGTACAATAAATGGCAAGGTTATTAACATGGGAAATTGATAAGTTGCAAAATGCATATATATGCTCATAAAAAGAATTATATGTAAAACAATTGTTTTTCATGCATATATATGTGTCTCTTGAGATAAATGTATTTATTTAGCTTAAAAGTGATGATAGTATTCTATTAGACAAATAGAATAAATAGTCAAGTTGTTATGAAAATAGTTTAAATATTCGTAGAATTACTTGCAATCACATCCATAAGAAAATATTGTTTTTCATAAATTTGTAAGTGATTGTTTTTGGGGGAAAATTGTAAACGATTCGAGAAATTATTTAAACAACTGTAAAAGGCAAATTATACTGCTAAGCTTACTATAAGTATTTTATTAAGGAGATGAAAAAAATGATTTTACGTGTAAAAAAATCAATTGGTGTATTGCTAGCATGTGTAACTACAGTTTCGTCAATGTTACTTATGCCAGAACCTGCTAGAGTTTTAGCAGCAAGCAATGTAACAGTCAATTTATCATCAGAAAAGCAGGTGATTCGTGGTTTTGGAGGAATGAATCATCCGGCTTGGGCTGGAGATTTGACAGCAGCTCAAAGAGAAACAGCTTTTGGCAATGGAGATAATCAATTAGGTCTTTCTGTTTTAAGAATTCATGTAGACGAGAACAAAAATAATTGGTCCCAAGAATTAGCAACCGCAAAAAGTGCTATTGCACATGGAGCAATCGTTTTTGCTTCACCATGGAATCCTCCAAGCGATATGACTGAGACCTTCAATCATAATGGAGATACATCTGCAAAACGACTTAGGTATGATAAGTACGATGCATATGCTCAGTATCTTAATGATTTCGTTTCATATATGAAGAATAATGGTGTGGATTTGTATGCAATTTCTATCCAAAATGAACCTGATTATGCATATACTTGGACATGGTGGACTCCACAAGAAATGCTCCGATTTATGAAGGAAAATGCCGGATCAATTAATTGCAGAATAATTGCACCTGAGTCATTTTCATATTTGAAAAATATGTCAGACCCTATTTTGAATGACTCTCAAGCACTTGATAATATGGATATTCTCGGTACTCATACTTATGGTACTAAGGTCAGTGATTTTCCTTATCCTCTTTTCCAACAAAAAGGATCTGGAAAGGATCTTTGGATGACTGAAGTATACGTTCCAAATAGTGATGATAACTCTGCAGATCGCTGGCCTGAAGCTTTAGATGTTGCAAAACATATTAATAATGCTATGGTGGATGGAAATTTTCAGGAATATACATGGTGGTATATTCGTAGACAATATGGTCTTATAAAAGAAGATGGTAATATAAGTAAACGCGGTTATATGATGGCTCACTTTTCCAAATTTGTTCGTCCTGGATATGTAAGAATTGATGTTCCAGAAAATCCAAGTACAAACATTTATACATCTGCGTATAAAGGTGACAATAAGATTGTTATCGTTGCAATTAATAATGGAACTTCAGCAGTAAGCCAAAATTTTGTTTTACAAAATGGAACTGCATCAAGTATATCTTCATGGATAACTGACAGTAGCCGAAACATGGCAGCTGGATCTACAATCAATGTATCAGGTGGTTCATTTACAGCTCAACTTCCTGCTCAAAGTGTCACAACTTTTGTAGGTCAATTAGTTAGCAGTAGTAATAGCGGAACTGTATATGAAGCGGAGACTGGTACGACATTGACGAATGCTGAAATAGAAACTACTAATTCAGGCTATAACGGTACTGGATATGTTAACTTTAATGCTTCATCAGATGCAGTTATTCAGTGGAATAACATTTATTGTGCTGTTACTGGGACTAAAAATGTTAAGTTCCGTTATTCACTGGAGTCAGGAACAAGAAATATGGATGTTTATGTTAATGGGACAAAAGTAATTAGTAATGTTGATTTTTCAGCAACCGGAAGCTGGACAACCTGGGGTGAAAAAACTATTCAAGTACCTATGAATTCTGGGAACAATACTTTAAAGGTAGTAACAACTGGTACGGAGGGACCTAATGTAGATAGTATAACTGTTTCAGCTCAGTAAATTATTAAACTGAAAGTTTGTAATTTGAAAAACAGGAGTTTTTTCGTACTTCTTATATGATATCTAGTAATATAGAATTTGGGGCATATGCCCCTTTTTTATATGTATTTTTAAAATTTTAGGAGTTTATAAATAAATATTAGAGTGTGTTTTATAATATTAAAGCTACGATATTTAAGAATTTTTACTATTAATTATGAAAATTAATAGTATTATATTTTATATAGATGTATAAGGTTACTTCTATAGGAAATTTGATACTTTACAACTATTTTACAACTCAGAAATAAAAATTACATAATGGGGGACTATAATTTGTGTATGGGTTAAAAGTATACTTCAAAGTAAGGCGGAGGAATATTATTGAATAAAATATTGATTATAGAAGATGAACAAGCAATTTCTGATTTAATAAAAATGAACCTAGATATAGC
>JAEZKY010000241.1 GCA_023435985.1 Bacillota bacterium
AACTAGCATCTCGTGATGATGGCATAGAGGTAACACTCCTTCCCATTCCGAACAGGAAAGTTAAGGTCTATAGCGCCGATGGTACTGCATGGGAGACTGTGTGGCAGAGTAGGACGTTGCGAGGTAAAATGGCTCGATAGCTCAGTCGGTAGAGCAGAGGACTGAAAATCCTCGTGTCACTGGTTCGATTCCAGTTCGAGCCACCACATTATGGCTCAGTAGCTCAGTTGGTTAGAGTGCCGGCCTGTCACGCCGGAGGTCGAGGGTTCGAGCCCCTTCTGAGTCGCCAAGTAAAAAATAAGTTCTAGCTTATGCTAGAGCTTATTCTTTTATAATAAAAGCTTTTTTATTTTCATATAGCTTAATAAGGAAGCTTTACTATAAAGGTCGTATTTAATACTAAATCTTATCATAAAAGTACCTACAAAAGGAGTATTAAAAACTTTTGAGGTACTTTTGAATATTTATATAGAACAAAGATTATTTTTCTTCATTATGTATAATTCTTATAAGATTACCTTTATGTCTGAGTATCATTAAAACACAAGCTGCTGTAGCAGAAAATACTATTGCAGCAGGAAATTTCATAATGAAACACATAATAGGTATTGTAATCCCTATCGAAATCGACCTAATGGAAACTATACTTGTAAATGAACGCAGTATAAAGTAAACTGTAACTCCAATCAATGTTGGAATTGGTGCAACTAAAATGAACGCACCAAGAGTAGTATTTACACCCTTACCACCATTAAATTTAAGAAATGGAGTAAAGTCATGGCCTAAAATTACTGCTATTGTAATAAGAGAAAGAAATATACTAGATGATATTGGTAAATTAATGACCTTAATCAAATACATTCCTAAAAATACTGGAATTATTCCTTTTAAAATGTCAATTATCTGAGTGATGATTGATATTTTAGTTCCAGCAATTCTTTTAACATTTGTTGAACCTATGTTTCCACTACCTTTAGTTCTTATATCAATTCTATATAACTTTTTAGTAAGCAAGTATCCTGTTGGAATTGAACCACATAAAAAAGCTATTACAATAGTTATTATAATAATCATTTCTTCCACCTTAAGTTTATTTTAATTTGTTAAATTTAATCATTACAGTTGGCCATACTTAAAGACCACGACTATTATAACATAATTAATACCTTAATGAATAGTTACAATTAGATATATAACTCATATTTAAGTAATTAATATTTTTTCAGTATATTGCGCAAATTAAAGAAAGATTAATTATTTAAATAAACGTTTAAAAATATAAATATTATGAAAAGTTAACAATTGCTCATTGATAAGGACATAGTAACTATTTTATCGATTATATAAAAACCAATCTTGTTTGTTATTTGCAAGATTATAATAAAGCATTAATTTCACCTATAGCCATAGTATCATCATTAGAAATAATAAGTTAAATGAGTTTTTGCTTCATCCTCATTAAAATATGAAGTGAAATTGTTTTGTCAGTAAGGTTGACAAGTCAACGCAAGATAAATATAATATAGTCGACTAATCAAATATATTATAAGGAGAGAATGATTATGGATGTTGAAAGCATGAACTTCATAATGGTTATAAGTAAAATTTTTAGATATAAGCAAATGTATTTAGAAAAGGCCTTAAAAGAATATGGATTAAGCAGTGGTTCCAGCCCATATTTGTTTAATCTTGAAGGAAACGAAGGTATAAGCCAAAACGGCTTAAGCAAAGAACTTGGCAATGACAAGGCAATGTCTGCAAGAACAATTACAAAATTGGTAGATCTTGGTTATGTTTATAGAGAACAAGATGAAAAAGATAGTAGATCTTATAAATTATATTTAACAGAGAAAGCTAAAGAAGTATTGCCAAAAATTCATGAAGATGTTCAAACGTTGATGAGTTTAATAACAGAAGATGTATCAGAAGCAGAAATGTTAATTACAATGCAGTCTTTAAAGAAAATTCTAATCAATATTCGAAGATTAAACAAATTTGAGAATTAAGGTAATATGGTTGTGTAAGTTAAATAGTGACAAGTGACAAAGGAGGAAAATTGATGGAAAATGTAAAAAATAAAAGCAAATGGTCCATATTAGTAATAGTTTTAATGTTTACAGTTATGTCTGCCCTAGATGGTAGCATTGTAAATGTAGCATTACCTAAAATGGCTACCGCTTTAAATGTAACAACATCTAGTATACAATTAGTTGCAACAAGTTATTTAATAGTAATCGCTGGGACAGTATTGATTTTTGGAAGACTTGGAGACATGCTTGGAAAATCCAAGATGTTCACATTTGGATTAGGATTATTTACCCTTGGATCTTTGTTGTGTGGTATAACAAATTCTTTTACAATACTTATTTTAGCAAGAATAGTACAAGCTATAGGCGCTGCTGGAACTATGGCTAATAATCAAGGGATTATTACAGAAACATTCCCACCACATGAAAGAGGAAAAGCTCTTGGATTTTTAGGTACTTCTGTAGCTTTAGGATCTCTAATAGGACCAGGACTTGGAGGACTAATAGTAGGTGCAGCAAGTTGGGAATATATTTTTTTAATAAATGTACCTATTGGAGTAGTAGCATTATTTTATTCTATTAAATTGTTACCGAAGGGGAATAAAACAGTTAAGGGAAAATTAGATATCTTAGGAGCTGTATTATTTATGTTTGCAATAGTTCCACTTTTTGGAGCTTTAGATGAAGGTTTAAACATCGGCTTTTCAGATCCAATGATTTTATTGAGCTTTGCCATCGCAATTATCTCATTTATAATATTTATTTTTGTGGAAAAGAAAAAAGAAGATCCTCTATTACAATTGAATATATTTAGTAATAAATTATTTTCTTTAAGTATATTTTGTGCATTTGTAACTTTTGTAGCAATCTTCTGTAACAATATTATTCTGCCATTTTATCTTCAGGATGTAATGAATTATACACCAGAACATACTGGATTAATAATGATGGTTTATCCATTACTCTTAACTGTAGTAGCACCTCTTAGTGGAAGCTTATCAGATAAAATTGGCTCAGAGCTTTTAACATTCATAGGTTTGATACTTATAAGCCTAGGTTTAATATTAATGTCCACTTTAAATGTAAATTCAACTGTAATAATTACAATAATATTCATAGGAATTATGTCTATTGGTATGGGATTATTTCAATCGCCTAATAATTCTTTGATAATGTCAACAGTATCGAAAGAAAAGCTTGGAATTGCAGGAAGCGTAAATGCTCTTGTAAGAAACTTGGGAATGGTATGTGGGATAGCTTTAGCTACAACGCTTTTATATAGCATGATGAGTTCTATAATTGGATACCGTGTTACAGATTTTGTAGCAGGAAGAAATGATGCTTTTATATATGCCATGAGAACTGTATATATAGCGGCGGCAGTAATAAGTTTAATTGGAGCTGCCTTGACTTTCTTAAGATTAAGAAGTAAAAAAAGCTAAGAAGCGCTAATATGTATTTAAAGCATCAGTTTAAAGTTTTCTATGAACAAAGATAAATATATACCTTTGTTCATAGAAACATATTTTAATAAGTAAGTATTTAAAAATTAATGCATTATTTAGTATATTATATACAAAAAATTTTTAGTCTGCTTTTAATGAAGAGATTATAGGTAACAAAGAGCGATCATTCCATACATTTTCAATGCCTAGCTCTTTAGGAGAATAATGCCAAAAAGACCAAAGAATCTTATTTGGTCTTTTTTGAAAGAATGGATATATCAAATATAGATAAACAAATATGTATGAGATCTTAGGCTGCTACATAAGTTAAGTCACTGCTTGTCTATCTATAATAATTATAGTATTCAAATTGAATTTATATCATTATCTTTGAACTGTATTATCAAAGATGGTTTTATTAGGAGTTCGAGATACACGAATATATGCATATTCAGGAGCTTTATATCCTGGACCATATAATATAAATTCCATAACTTTTTTAGCAATAGTTTTAATGAGTAATTTATTCATTTAACATCACTCCCTACTTCTTGTGTTTATGATTATATCAGAATATTTAGAAAAAAGCAATTTTTATTAGTAAATAATTATTATTAGAAAAGATGGATAGAAAATCTAAGTTAAATTATGTAAAAATATATGATATAATTGGAATAAATACCAATGATTATTAAAAAGTCTAGAGATAATAAAAAAGAAATCAATAAACCTATGTTTTGCACATTAAGCAGAGAAAGAATGAGTTGCTATTATTTGGACAAGTATCCATAGTAAATTTATTGTTTACAAATTGAGATAATTATATAATTTAATTGGATTGTATTTACTGAAGAGAAGTCTAAAAAAATAATAAATCGGTATGCATTTTATGGAAAATTAGAAGGGGAATGATTAGTTTGAATATTAAAAAGAAACTTACTTCATTTGTATTGGCTTTTGCAATTATATTAAGTTTTGGACAAGCAGTAAGTGCGCAAGCTGCAACTACTAATTCGATAACAAATATAGATAATAGTAATGTAAAATCATCTAGTTCAGTCCCAAATCCAGGTACACCTGAAAATAGACCGAATTCACTAAGTATTATTTCTAAGTACGATACTAAAAATGATACTAATATTGGCAATATAAATATTACATCAACTATTGGCTGGAGAAAAGAAAGTGGAAATTGGTATTACTATAAATCAGATAATACTAGAGCAACAGGATGGATTAAACCAGATAGTACTTGGTATTATTTATATAGTGATGGCAAAATGGCAACTGGATGGTTGAACTATAATGGTACTTGGTATTATTTAAACAACTCTGGCAGTATGGCAGTGGGATGGAAGCAATTAAACAATATCTGGTATTTTTTGAATAATTCAGGTGCTATGATAACAGGAGTTAATGTAATAGACAATATTACTTATATGTTCTATAGCAGCGGTGCAATGGCAACAGGCTGGGTTCAATTAAATAACTATAGGTATTATTTTAATAATAGCGGAGCCATGGTAACAGGTTGGATTTTAGATAATGGAGCCAAGTATTATTTATATGATACTGGTGCTATGGCTAAGGGATGGATTAATCTAAGCGGGGATTGGTATTACTTAAAATCTAGCGGAGAGATGGCAACAGGATGGGCGAATTCGGGAAGTGATTATTACTATTTAGATCCATCTTCAGGAAAGTTGCTAACAAACACTACAATAGATGGATATAAAATTGGTTCTGATGGTAAGAGATCATTAACTGCAAATTCAAATGGAAACACGGGAAGTAGTGCTAGCCAAAATTCTAGTGGTAATACAGGAAACAGTCCAAGCACTAATGGTAATACAAGTACAACAACAAACAGTATATATAAGGGTATAGATATCAGCCATTATAATGGAGATATAGATTTTAAAAAGGTCAAAGCAGCCGGAATTCAATGTGTATATATGAAAGCTACTGAAGGGACAACCTATATAGATTCATCTTTGGAAACTTATTATAGTGGTGCTAAAAGCGTAGGATTGAAAACGGGTTTTTATCATTTTTTAGTTGGGACAAGTACCCCAGAAACTCAAGCTCAAAATTTTTATAATAATATAAAGAATAAACAAAATGATTTAAAACCAGTTTTAGATGTGGAAACAAGTGGATTTGACGTTATGGATTATACAACGAGATTTATAAACGAATTTAAAAGATTAAGCAATATGGATGTGTGTATATATACATATTCAGGATTTATAGATAATTTAGACAACAGGTTAGCTAAATACTCATTGTGGGAAGCTAATTATTATACAAGTTTTGCTGATTTGCCATCTAATAGTATCTGGAGTTCTAGAGTAGGACAACAATATACAGATCAAGGTACTATTGATGGAATTAATGGACATGTAGATTTAGATCAATTTACGAAAAGTATTTTTAGATAATTAAATAAATTAAGTATACATTTTAGGTCGTGAATTTATAGAGATACCAAAATAAAAAGGTAATAATAGAAAAATTTCTGTTATTACCTTTTTTATGTATATATTATCTTGTATCTATTATGATTTATCAATAAACATTAATGTTATAAATAATATGAAGTCGAATTATATGATAAAATTAAGATAATAAACACCTATTAATAAAAGGAGTAATTTTTATGAAGATGATACTTTTTATAATGGAAATAATAGATGAGCAAAATAATAATTACAAAATAAAAATAAGTAATAACACAGAATTTTCCTTAATAGAATTTAATCCATTAAAAAAAGAATTGCATTTTTTAAATAATAATGATTTAACTAATTATCTTAGAGTTAATGAATATCAAGTTAGAAAGATGCTGCACAATAAGAGAAGAGATACGTATTATATTGGATTTAAGGTGAAATTTGTTTTAACCAATGATAAGGATGTGGCGGCTTTTAATGATAGAAGCAAAATTGTAGTATTAGATAAGCGAAATAATAGCTTTAATAGTTATGCAATAAATGAAAGTAATGCTGAAGGAAATATTTATAAGATTTACACTGATGCCAGTTACTATGAAAAGAAAAAGTATGGTGGTTTTGCATTTATTATAGAAGATTTAAAGGGAAAATATAATTTGCATTCAGAAAAAGTCAGAGAAATTGGTAGTAGTCAAGCTGAACTTGAAGCAGCTATAAAAGCCCTTGAAGTATTAAGAAATATTGAAAAAATAAGAATAATAACTGATAGTCAATATGTAAGAAAAGGTCTGACGGAATGGTTACCAATTTGGAAGTTGAATGGCTTTAAAACAATTAATGGAGAGCCACCTAAAAATATAGCAAAGTGGCTTAGCTTTGATAAGGCATGTAATGAAAAATACATTGAATTTCAATGGGTTAAAGGACATTCAAATCATTTTGAAAATTCTCTTTGTGATATGTATGCAAGAGATATAGGTAAAGATGAAAATTAAAAAATATTTAATAAGATATAAGAGTAATTTGAATTTTATTAAATTTATAAATACAAATATAAGTAAATAATGTTACTATTTTATATTATGAATGGACTTTGAAAAAATGTTGAATCATTAGAATATTAATAATATAATGTTTATTATGGAATAAATTGTTGAATTATGAACTATTTATTTAAAAAAGCAAATTTCATAATCTGATTTGTCAAAATATAGAATTCACTAAATATTGCATATGGAGGTGGTATTATTAAAGTTACTCTATTTATGTCATTATTATTATGTTGTATGTTTTACTTATTACTGGGTATTTATGGTTATAGAATGGATGCAAAATCAAAAGTTAATAAGGTATTTTTCAATTTAAGTATGTGTTGTGTTCTTTGGTCTGGTGGATATGCAATGATGTTGATTTCTGAAAATATAAATGTAGCATTCTTTTGGAGAGCAGTTTCAGTTTTGGGATACTGCCTTGTTTCAGGACATTGGCTATATTTTGCAGCTATATTAAATAGCGAGAAAAAAAATAAGTTTAGTTCTCTTATAATAATATTAGCTCACGTCCCTGCTATAGTATTATTTATGTGCAATGTCATAGTTAATCCTTCTTCAGTTATGATTAAGGAGTATTATGGATGGATTGATGTGTCACCAAATTCATTTGGTCAGATTGCATTTAACATATATGCTGTCATTTTTTATATATCTGGTATTATAGTGTTATATTTAAAAGGAAAGAATTCTAAAAAAAATCGAATAAAAAAGCAAAATAGAATTATTTTGTCAACTTGTATCATAAGCATTTCTATAGGAATATTTACAGATATAGTTTTACCTATATTTGGAGTGATTCTATTTCCATCAGCAGTTTTGACGGGAATAATAGCGCTGGGAGGAGTGTGCTATGCAATAAGTAGGCATAGGTTTATGTTAACAGCTCCTAAATATATATCAGAATATATTTACGATACTGTTAACGAACCAATTTTTATTTTGAATGAAGATTTTACAATTCAGAGTTGTAATAAGACTTCATTCGATGTAACAAAGTATGAATTTCACGAACTACAAGGAAAAGTATTTGGCGAATTTATATATTATGAAAATTTTGATTTTAATGAAATGATGGAAAAAAGCTATGTTAAAAATGTAGAGATTAGATTACAAAAAAAAGATGGAAGTAATATAATATGTGAATTATCAGGAACAATCATTTATGATGAATATAATGATATGCTTGGAATTTTAATATTACTTCATGATATTTCAGAAAGAAAAAAATTTTCAGAGATAGAAAAGGAATATACTTTAAAATTAGAAGAAACAAACTTGAAACTTAAAAATCAAATTGAGGATAAAATGCGTGCGGAAAAGCAAATACTCCATTATGTATATTATGATGCACTTACAGAACTTCCTAATAGAAAAATGATGTTGGAAAATCTTAATATGTTGTTAGAAAATAATAAGGAAGGGTTTGCGATACTTTTCCTTGATTTAGATAGTTTCAAACATATAAATGATAATTTTGGACATCAAGTTGGTGATTGGGTTCTTAAAAATGTAGCAGTTAGGCTAAAGAATAGTATAGGTCCACAAGATAGCATTAGTAGAATAGGTGGAGATGAATTTATAATCATATTAACGAGTTCAAGACTTGATTTATATATTCAAGAAACCGCTATGAAGATTCAAATAGCATTGAAAGATCCTATTGTTTATGATGAAGAACAATTAATTATAGGAGCAAGTATAGGTATAAGTATTGCTCCGCAGCATGGGGATGACTCAGATACTTTAATTAGAAAAGCTGATATTGCTATGTATGAAGTTAAAGGAAATGGTGGATATGATTATGCTGTATATTCGTCTGAAATGGAAGATAATGCTATTGATAAATTAGAAATGAAAATGAAATTGAATAAAGCTGTTGAAAATAATGAATTTATAACCTATTATCAGCCCATTATGGATTTAAAATCTATGAAGGTTTTATATGCAGAGGCTCTTATAAGGTGGAAACAGGGAGAAAAAATTATTCCACCTATAGAATTTATCCCAATAGCTAAAAGAATTGGCGAAATTATATCAATTGATAATTGGATGCTTAGAAATTCTTGCGAGCAATGTAAGAGATGGAATGAACTCGGATTAGGTGAGTTTAATATATCAGTAAATACGTCTTATTCTCAGCTAAAGCAGCCTGGATTTGTATCACTTGTTAAGAATATATTAGAAACCTATTCACTGTCACAAGAGTATTTAAATCTTGAGATTACTGAAGATGAAGCTATGGAAGATTTTGATACAATAATAAATATATTAACTCAATTAAAAAATATAGGTGTTAAAATTTCATTAGATGATTTTGGAACAGGCTATTCTTCTCTTAGCTATGTGAATAAATTACCTATTGATAAAATAAAGATTGACAGGTCACTTATAACGAATTTAGAAAAAAATTATAAAAATACTATGATTATTAAATCAATAGTAGAAATGGGCCATAGTCTAAATATTAAAATTGTAGCAGAAGGAATTGAAACGGAGAAGCAATTTGAAATCCTAAAAGAACTTGAATGTGATTATATTCAAGGATATTTAATAGGAAAACCTATGGGAGCAACAGAGTTTGAATATAAATTTATTAATAAATTAGAAATGTAATTTACTACTCGTAATTTTTAGATTATATTACACACATCATAATATTTCACTTAATTTATAAAATTGTAACTTAGCTGTTACATTTGTAGTGTATTATTTTTTACATAGAGATATTACTATAATATTTTACACTGGAGGAATTAAGATGAAAAAAATTGTTTACGTATTGACTGGTATAGCGTTAACAGCCACTTTAATGGTTGGATGTGGTGCTAATGCTGCAAATACTCAAACTAAGAACAACGCAGCATCAAATGCTTCAACTGATGATGGGACAAGTAAGCAGAGGAACTTTCAAAGAGCAGATTTAGAAGGAGAAGTTGCAAGTATTGATGAAAACAAAGTAACACTAAAAGTAATAAAAGCACCTGAAAGACCGGAAGGAACTGGTGATAAACAACCAAGTAAAGATGGCGGAGATAAGACGGATAAGAAAGCAAATACTCAAGATAAACAAGTGCCTAAGGGACAATTGAACAAACAAGTGGAATATACAGGTGAAACCAAGGATATTACACTTGGCGATGGAATACAGATTAAGTCTATGGGCAGAGGAACTCAAGCTAAGGATCTTACTGTTGGTGATATAAAGGTAGGAGATAGGCTTGGAATAACATATTCAAATAAGGATAATGAAACTATTTCAAGTATTATTGTAATGCCTACTTCAAATGAAAATGCAAAAACAGATGCTGGAAACTAACATAAAGAAAACAATAGACCTCTTTGAATTTTCAAAGGGGTCTTATAATTTGTAAAATCTTGATTTGAGTTAATTTAGGTAAAACTGTCTATATAAATAAATAGCTCTGACATAAACAAAATAAATATTTCTTGAAATACATATTAATGATATAATTATATTAGTGAAAATTATGTAAAATAGTAAAACATTAGACACAAAATTTAATGCTTTTCGTATTTAAGCATTATTTGGATATATAAATTATTACTTTAGCTGTAAAATATACTTCATAATTATGAATTAAAAAATAATTAAAATGTGAGATAATATTTTAAGATAGATTAATAATTTATTTTCTTTTTAAGGGGGATAAATATATGGTTCGACAAGCACATGAGCAGGAAGCAGGTTATATTTTAGAATCTAAAAAGAGATGTAAAGAATTAGGGCTTGATCCAGATAAGCCTAGAATACCCCAAAATGTTATGTCTGAATTAGACTTGTGTAGACGTAAAGATGTTTATGAAGAAGTTTTAGATGTAGTAAGATTTTTTAGTAATAAAATGATTAAATCATTAGAAGGAACTCCAGTATTAATAACTATTACAGATGAAAATGGATATTTACTAGAGGTACTTGGAGATGATACTATAAGGGAAACTATGTCTAAATTAGGAATTAAGCCAGGTATCCAGTTTCTTGAGGAAGAGATGGGGACAAATGTTGTAAGTTTGACGATTAAACAAAACAAACCAATACAGTTAATAGGAAATAACCATTTTCATAAATATTTACATGAATGTGCATGTTATGGAGTACCGTTTCATTATTCGGATGAAGGCAATTTACTTGGAAGCATATGCATTATGACTGCTGTTATACTTCATAATCCATTTTTCTTAATGACATTAACCATGGTAGTTGATGCAATAGAAAGGGAACTATTACTTAGAAAACAAAATCGACAAATAAGTAAGCAACAGGAATTGTTATATAGATCAGAAAAAAGACAAAGAGAATTACTTGAAAAGGATCTTGTTATGAAAGATGATTTTATAACGCTTATTACACATGAATTTAAAACACCAATAAATGTGATTTATTCTGCGATTCAACTTATTGAGTATGTATATAGTAATGAAATTTCTAAACCAGTAGCAAAACTTATAAGAAGCATAAAGCGAAATACGTTCAGGCAATTAAGGCTTGTGAATAATTTGTTAGATATTACAAAATTTAATTCAAACCAGTTTAAATTAAATATGAAGAATATAGATATTATATTTTTAACTAAATCAATTACAGATTCTATAAAGATATATGCTAATCAGAAAAAGATTAATTTATCTTTTAAAAGTAATGTAAATAGTACTAATACTACAATAGATGATGAAAAATACGAGCGTATAATTTTAAATCTTCTGTCCAATGCTATAAAATTTACTCCAGAAGGAGGTTCTATAACTGTTGAAGTTAAAGAAATTAGAAAAGATAAAAAAATGGAAATTTCTGTAATAGATACAGGTATAGGAATTCCAAAAGAAAAGCATAAGATGATTTTTGAACGATTTGGTCAAGTTGAAAATAATCTTTCAAGGCAGGCGGAAGGTAGTGGTATTGGGCTAGCACTTGTAAAGTTGTTAGTAATTATTCTAGAGGGAAAGATAGAATTAGATAGTGAGTTAGGTATTGGAAGTACATTTACTATAACACTGCCTATTAAAGAGAAAAAGATAAATGAAGAAGAAAATAAAATACTTCAAGCTTCTGATAACAGGTTAGTAAATGCCATTAATGTTGAGTTCTCGGATATTTATTTTTAAAATTTTCATGATTATATATTAATAAAGATATAAGCTATTAAAATAAATAATACTAATGCAAATTGAAAAGGAGAGATAAATATGAAAAGTATAGCATCCATATTAGTTTCGAATTTTAGAAGATGGGGAATCAATCATGTCTTTGGGATACCCGGAAAGCCGCTTGTACCTTTACTTATAGAGTTAGATAAACAAGATGTAAACTTTGTTTTAAGTAAACATGAAAGTGGCGCTGGCTATGAGGCAGCTGGTTATTCACTGATGAATAAAAAAATAGGGGTAGCTATAGGAACATCGGGACCTGGGGGGACCAACTTATTAACATCTGCAGGACAAGCAAAAGCATATCATATACCAGTATTATTTATTACAGGACAGCAACCTATATATAATTCAGGAAAAGCCTTAGGGCAGGATTCTACGGCTTTTGGTACAGATCTAGTTAAAATGTTTGAAGCAGTTACTAAGTTTAGTGCAAGAGTTGAAAGAGCTGATTTATTTCAAAGATACTTACAACATGCATTGGAAAAAGCATATTTTGGCATTAAAGGCCCTGTTCACTTATCTATACCAATGGATATATTTAATGAAAAAATAGAAGAATTTGAAATAAACTTGTATGATGATACAAATAAATTAGTTTCCTCAAGGGTAGATGAATTTATTAATAAGCTTGATAAAGCTAAAAAGCCTGTGATTTTGGCAGGTAAGGGGATACATTCAAGCTTAGCTTATGAGCAAGTAAGAAGAGTAGCTGAATTATGGAATATACCTGTTATGACAACTCCGGGGGGGAAGGGAACATTTGTTGAGAATCACCCATTATCACTTGGTGGATTAGGCTTAGGTGGTACAGAAAAATCAAGTGAATATATTAAAAAAGATGTAGATTTAATGATTGTCATAGGAAGCAAACTATCAGATATGTCTTTAATTGATATTTCATTAGATAATTATCCTAAAGAAGTTGTACAGCTAGATTACGATCCTACATTTATAGAAAAATCACTTCAGGTTCCAACATTATCTATTTTGGGTGATATAAAAACAAATTTACAATTAGTATTAGATAAAGTTAAGTATAAAATAGAAAATGAGTATAGCTTATTAGAAGAACAACGTGAACTTAACGATAACAGAAATAATAACTTATCATACCTTTCTGCGATTCAAGTAATGGAGATAATAAGAGAAGAATTACCAGATGATTCTATTATATTTGGGGATGATGGAAGTCACTCGTTTTATGCAATAAAGTATTTTTCTATTAGGAAGGCTGGAACGTTTTTTTTTGACGATATATTTGGAGCTATGGGACATGCTATAGGATATTCAATAGGTGCACAATTAGCAGATCATAACTCCAGAATTATTTGTTTAACAGGTGATGGGTGTACTTTTATGCAAGGTAGTGAAATATCAACTGCAGTAAATTATAACATTCCGGTTACCATTATAATATTAAATAATGGTAGACTTGATATGGTAGATAAAGGAATGCAACAGCACTTTGGAAGGGCAGTAGGAACTAGTTATAACGTACCACTGGACGCTAAAAAATTTGGTGAGTCATTAGGTGCAAAGACATATAAATGCTGTAATCAATCTGAATTAAGAGAAGCTTTAGAAATTTCAAATTTACATAGTGAAGCAATTGTAATAGAAGTTATGGTTGACCCATATGAAATACCACCAACTATGAAAAGGGGATAGTAAGATGAATGAAAATTATGAAAAAGGCCTAAATATACTAAAGCAAATGACAGATGAAAGAGGCATAGAAATCATAAAATCTTTAGGAAAAATATTTCCTGATTTTGAAGAAAAAATGATTGATTTTGGATTTGGTCAAATATATTCACGTCCCAATTTAGATTTAAAGACAAGAGAAGTGGTAACTATAACTTCTCTTATAACTCAAGGGGCATTTGAACAACTTGGATTTCATATAAAAGGGGCACTTAAAGCTGGGTTAAACCCAGAAGAAATATTAGAAATTATATTGCAATGTGCAGCATATGTAGGATTTCCTAAAGCTTGTAGTGCGTTAGTTATTGCAGGTGAAATTTTTAAAGACAAATAGCATTAAGTAATTATTATTCGAGTATAAAAGCAATATCAACATAGTATAAAATTGAAAATTTTGTGTTGTGTTTTTTCTTGATTTTTTTCATATAAATGAGTAAGATATAAAATTAAGAATTACTTTATGTTGGAGGTTTTATATGAGACATCTGGTATTGATGTTCAGGGAAAGGCGAAGAGAAATAATGAAATTTTTCCAGTAGATTGTCAAAAAGCTTTTGATATGGGAGTTAGATTTGTGTAAGAGTAACATAAAAAAAGTCATGCTATTAAGACAGCATGACTTTTTTGTTATATAAGAACATTTATAAAAGTCGGGATTAGTATAATATATATTATGCATTTTAACAAATTATATAAATTCTAATAATTAATATAATAAAAAATAGATTTTTTGTGTCGTAAAAAAAAGAATTTGCAATTCTTTTTTTATTTTAATAAAATAAATACTTGAAAAGATAAAATGTGATATAATTACAGAAGCGTAATTGTGTAAAAAAGTGAAAAATTAGACAAGATTTCCGAAGGATTTTGTCTTTTAAATTGATTTCTTTTTCAGGAGGGAAAGTATATGTTTCAACATATATTCGAGCAGGAAGCAGATTATATTTTAGAATCAAAAAAAAGATGTAAAGAGGCAGGCATGGATCCTAATGTGCCTAGAATGCCTCAAAATACTATGTCAGAATTAGAGCTGACTAAAAAGAAAGAGGCCTATAAAGAAATTTTAGATGTTGTAAAATTTTTTAGTAATAAAATGATTGAGTCTCTAAAAGGAACTTCCATATTAATAGCTATTTCCGATGAAAATGGATATTTATTAGATACATTGGGAGATGAAAATGTAAGAGAAACAATGTCTAAATTAGGAATTAAGCCAGGTATTCAATTTAATGAGGAAGACATGGGGACAAATGTAGTTAGTTTGACGCTTAATGAAAATCATCCGATACAGTTGATAGGGACTAATCATTATCATACATATTTACATAATAGTGCTTGTTATGGAGTTCCATTTCATTATTCAGATGATGAGAACCTGCTTGGAAGTATATGTATAATGACTACTGTTATACTTCATAATCCATTTTTCTTAATGACATTAACTACTGTAGTTGATGCTATAGAACGTGAACTTTTACTTAGAAAACAAAATCGTAAAATTAGCAAGCAGCAGGAATTACTGTATCAATCCGAAAAAAGGCAGAGAGAGCTTCTTGAAAAAGATCTTATTATGAAGGATGAATTTATAACCCTTATAACCCATGAGTTTAAAACACCAATAAATGTTATCTACTCGGCTATTCAATTGATAGAACACGTGTACGTTAATGATATATCTCAGCCAGTTGTAAAACTTCTAGGAAGCATAAAGCGGAATTCGTTTAGACAATTGAGGCTGGTTAATAATTTATTAGATATTACAAGACTGCATTCACAGCAGTTTAAATTAAATTTAAAAAAGCTTGATATTGTATTTATAACAAAACTAATTACTGAGTCAATAAAAATATATGCAGATCAAAAGAAAATAAAACTACAGTTTAAATCGAATATAAGCAGTAGAGAAATTGCATTAGATGAAGAAAAATATGAACGAATTATTTTAAATCTTTTATCAAATGCTATAAAATTTACTCCTGAGGGCGGTACAATAAATGTTGAGGTAAAAGAAAACAAAAGGAAGAGAACAGTATCTATTTCTGTAAGAGACAATGGAATAGGGATTCCAAAGGAAAAACATGACATGATTTTTCAGAGATTTGGGCAAGTTGAAAATAACCTTTCAAGGCAGGCAGAAGGTAGTGGTATTGGGTTAGCACTTGTAAAAATGCTGGTAACAATTTTAAATGGAAGCATAAATCTAGATAGTGAATTAGGAATTGGCAGCACATTTACTATAATGTTACCTATTAAAGAAAATGTAGCTTATGATGAAAATAAAGTATTCATAGCTTCTGATAATAGTCTGGTAGATGCAATTAATGTTGAATTTTCTGATATATATTTTTAGAATTATTATTTTGAAGATATTATTAATATATAAGAGTAGAAAGCATAGTATTAAGTGTCACATTTAGTGCTATGCTTTTTAAAAAAATTTTTGTTGTGAATATAATTGAAATAGAATTTACTGCGAATATAGTTGCAAATGCAGGCGACAATTTATAAAAAAATTGGATTATTTACTATATACTTCATTATTAGCCATAAAATTTATTGATTCGACTTTTAGGATATGTTATCATGATTATAGTAAGCATAATTAGTGGCTTAATCGCTAATGTTTCTTAGAATAATAGATATTATGTGGAATTATAATTAAATACTTAAACAGTAAATAGCAAATTCATTGAAAGGTGAAGACGCAAAGCCATGAGTCTAAAGTAATTTCGATTGCCATGATAGTCAGGTTGCCAAAGTTAAAAAATGATTTATTCATGGCAGGCAATATTTTTATTGTCTGCTTTTTTATAAATTTGAAAGGGGATTTAAATAATGAAGAGAGTTTTAATAGTCGATGATGCAGCATTTATGAGAGTAACACTTAAGACAATGCTTGAAAGGAATGGGTTTGAAGTAATTGGTGAGGCAGAAAGCGGAATAGCTGGAGTGCAAAAATACATGGAATTAAATCCGGATGTTGTAACTATGGATATTACAATGCCTGAAATGGATGGAATAACAGCGCTGAGAGAAATTAAAAAGGTTGACCCAGGAGCAAAGGTAGTTATGATATCAGCAATGGGTCAGGAAGAATCTATTCGTGATGCCGTAATAGCTGGTGCTAAGTCTTTTGTAGTAAAGCCTTATAAAGAGGAATTTGTAGTAAAGACATTAACACAAGTATTAGGGCTTTAATTTATGTATTTTGGGAATGGGGTGGAGTAATTGTCGGATAATTTTAGTCAAGAGCCAATGTTATTAGATATTTACATATTTGAAACTACGCAGCTTATTGAGCAGCTTGAACAAGTCATAATAGATAACGAAAAAGCTGGATCTTTTACAATGGATGCTATTAATGAAGTCTTCAGAATAATGCATACTATAAAGGGTTCATCGGCCATGATGATGTTTAATAACATAACAACTGTGGCGCACTCAATAGAAGATTTATTCTATTTCCTTCGCGAAAATAGACCTGAAAACACTGATTATTCCAGACTTTCAGATATTGTTTTAGATGGAATTGATTTTATTAAAACAGAAGTAGATAAGGTTGTTGAAAAGAAAAATCCAGATGGAGACGCCTCAGAACTTATTTTAAGTATAAAAAAATTTTTAGAAGAGTTGAAAGGAAACAATGAAAAGTCGGAAGAAAGTGTAATTAATGAAAAGGCTTATGAAAATATTAATGAGCCTAAGAAGTCAACAAATATAGAAATACCTAATGATTTAGGAAAGAATAATTTCAAAGCCAAAGTCTATTTTGAGGAAGGCTGTGAAATGGAGGATATTAGGGCTTTCGGCATAGTAAATAGTCTGCAGGAATTAGCAGAAAATATTCGCCATATTCCTGAGGAACTTTTTGGGGATGATAATTGTGTAGAAACTATTCGTAAGGATGGTTTTGTGATGTCTTTTAGTACAGATAGAGGATATGAAGAAATACATAAATTCTTAGTTGAGACAATTTTAGTGAGAGATGTAGAACTTATTCAAATTAAAGAAGAAAAGGAATCTGGTAAAGTGAGTGAAAGTGCTCTAAAAGTTGAAGAAATTTCTGAGCCTGAAGCTTTAGAGAGTCATAATGATAAGGAGAATTTGGATAATAAAAATGTCGTGGAAAATCACAAAAATTTAAAGAATTCAAAGTCTACAGAAGTTATGAATAAAGACAAGAAGGATGGAAAGTTGGACAAGAAGTCTAATTCTTCTCATCAAAGCATCATTAGTGTAAATGTATCTAAACTCGATATGCTCATGGATATGATTGGAGAATTAGTTATCTCAGAAGCAATGGTTATTCAAAATCCAGATCTAAAAGGATTAGCCATCGGCAATTTTCAAAAGGCAGCACGTCAATTAGAAAAAATTACTGGTGAATTACAAGATATTGTTATGTCTATAAGGATGGTGCCACTAGTTGCAACCTTCCAAAAAATGAATAGAATTGTCCGTGACATGTCAAAAAAGCTGTCAAAAGAAGTAAAGCTGAAAATCATAGGTGAAGATACTGAAGTTGATAAAAATATCATAGAACATATATCAGATCCTCTTATGCATCTTGTAAGAAATTCTATAGATCATGGTTTAGAGTCTCCAGAGGAGAGAATAGCAAAAGGCAAACCTGAAATTGGAACAATTACGTTAGAAGCAAAAAATGAAGGTGGCGATGTATTTATAATCGTCAGAGATGATGGTAAGGGGTTAAATAGAGAAAAGTTACTTATAAAAGCAAGAGAAAATGGGCTTGTAAATAGACCAGAAGAAGATATTACAGATAAAGAAGTTTTTTCATACATTTTCCTACCAGGCTTTTCTACTAAAGATAAAGTTACAGAGTTCTCGGGGCGTGGCGTTGGAATGGATGTAGTCGCAAAAAATATAGGCTCAGTTGGAGGAATTATTTCAGTAGACAGTGCTCCTAATGTAGGGACTACTATGACATTAAAAATACCTTTAACTCTTGCCATTATGGATGGAATGATAATAAAAGTAGGTAAAGCATCGTATACAATACCAATTAAAAGTATAAAAGAATCTTTTAGAGCAAAGGAAGAAGAAATAATAACTGATCCTGATGGTAATGAGATGATCATGATAAGAGGGGAATGTTATCCAATTCTAAGATTACATAGGTTGCATAAGTTGAAGACTGAAGTAGAAAACATTCCAGATGGAATCATAATAATGGTTAGTAGTGATGATAAGAGTCTTTGTATATTTGCAGATGAATTAATAGGTCAGCAGCAGGTAGTTGTAAAGGCGCTGCCAGAATATATTAAAAAGTTCAATAAATCAAATAATGGATTATCAGGTTGTACATTATTAGGCGATGGAAGCATCAGCTTAATACTTGATGTTGCAGAACTAGTTAAGTATTAGGAAGAAGGAGTGAATGGAAGCATGGAAAATATGTATGAAGAAAATTTAGAATTTGAAGAAGATACTCAGAAGAGCAGATACTTGACATTCTCGATTGGTAAAGAGACATATGGAGTAGAAATTAAGTATGTTATAGAAATAATAGGGATTCAAACAATAACAGAAATTCCAGAACTCCCAGAGTATATTAAAGGAATTATCAATCTTCGAGGCAAAATAATTCCTGTAATGGATGTAAGAATCCGTTTTAAAAAAGAGCCTATTGAATATAATGATAGAACCTGCGTTATCATTGTAGATATTAATGATACTTCCATTGGGCTTATAGTAGATAAGGTGGCAGAAGTAATTATAATTCCGGATCAGGATATTGTTGAGCCACCACAAATGAATAAGGGGAATAAAAACAGATATATAAAAAACATGGGAAAGGTTGGAGATGATGTAAAGCTGCTTCTTGACTGCGAAAAACTCTTAACTGAAGATGAGCTGGAAGAGTTAAACGAAGCATTATAGAAATAATCATTAAATGTATATATAGGGGGAGTAAATAATGAAATGGTTCTATAATTTAAAGATTGCAACAAAGTTGATAACTAGTTTTATTATTGTAGCTTTTATTGCAGGTGTAGTAGGGGCAGTGGGAATTATGAATGTTCATAAAATCAATAATCTCGATACTGATTTATATGAGGATCACACTGCTACAATGCCTGATTTGACAAACATAGCCAGTGATTATGAAATGGAAAGAGGATTAATAAAAGATTTATTAATAGTGAAAGATGAGAATAAAAAGCAAGAAAACACAAAAAAATTGAGAGATTTAGATGAAGAGATAGACAGCAGCATGGTTCATTTTGAAAACAATGCACATGAAGCTGAAGTGATTAATGAATTAGATAATTTAAAAAAATTAATTACTTCTTTTAGGCAATTAAGAGATAAGGAATTAAGTTTTATAACCGCAAATCAAGAACAGCAGGCAATTGATATTATGTATAACGAAGGAGCAGTGACTTCAGATAATGTGCAGGCATCAATTGATAAGTTAACAAAATTAAAAACTGATTTAGCAAAAGAAGCTTCAGATACTAATTCAGCTTCTGCAAATACTGCAACTGTAATGATGCTGGTTGTAATAGTTATTGGCGTAATTATTGCGATTGGTCTTGGTATACTTATATCAAATATTATAAGCAGGCCTATAAAGAAAATGGTTGAGGCGGCGGATAAACTTTCAGTTGGTGACATAAATGCTAATGTTGAAGCTGATACAAAAGATGAAATAGGGAGTCTTGCAGAATCTTTTGGAAGAATGATAGAAAATATCAGGGAACAGGCTCGTGCGGCTGAAAGAATAGCTTCTGGAGATTTAAGTTTTGATGTTAAGATTAAATCAGAACAGGATCTTCTTGGTAAAAAGTTATCGGAAATGATTGAAAAGAATAATGAAGTTTTAGGTGGAATTAATGATGCATCAGAACAAGTAGCTTCGGGTTCAAAGCAGATATCTGATTCAAGTATATCACTTTCTCAAGGTGCAACAGAGCAGGCAAGTGCAATTGAGGAATTAACAGCTTCTCTTGAAGAAATATCTTCTCAAACGCAATTAAATGCTCAAAATGCTAACAAAGCAAATGAATTAGCTGAAGGAGCTAAAATCAATGCTATACAAGGCAATGAGCAGATGCAGGAAATGCTTAAGGCTATGGAAGAAATAAATAATGCTTCGGGAAATATTTCAAAAATTATTAAAGTAATTGATGACATTGCATTTCAAACTAATATTCTAGCACTTAATGCTGCTGTTGAAGCTGCAAGAGCAGGACAACACGGTAAAGGATTTGCAGTTGTGGCTGAGGAAGTGAGAAATCTTGCTGCACGTTCAGCAAATGCTGCAAAGGAAACAACTGACATGATTGAAAATTCAATTAAGAAATCTGAAGGGGGCACAAAAATTGCAATGGATACAGCTAGTGCTCTTAGCGAAATAGTGACTGATGTTGAGAATGTAGCAAATCTTGTAAATGAGATTGCTGTTGCATCAAATGAACAAGCTTCAGGTCTTGGACAAATTAATCAAGGAATTATGGAAGTATCACAGGTTGTTCAAAGTAATTCAGCTACTTCAGAAGAAGCTGCCACAGCAAGTGAAGAATTATCAACTCAAGCTGAACTTCTTAGAGAAATGGTAAGTAAATTTAAATTGAAACAAAACATTAGATCTTATAATAATTTATCTGAACTAAACCCAGAAGTAATAAAGATGCTTGAAGAAATGGCTGAAAAGAATGGTAGATCCTTTAGAAGAGATACATATGAAGAAGCTTCCGCACCAAAGCCTAAAATTGTATTAGGTGATATGGATTTTGGAAAATATTAAAAAATTAAGTTTTAGCATAAGATGCTAAAACTTAATTTTTTATTGTATTATATGAAATTATAGAAATTTTTTAGCTAATACTACTTAGAAAGGTTTAAATAGCTAATTAATCATCATTTCGCCCGTGAAATTTCCATTTGTAATTCTATTTTTTCCTGATCTGTTCCCTGTACCATGGTCATTGCTTCTACCTTGCCCAGCACTTCTATTAGGATTACCGTTTATTCCACCTGGAATTGGGATGCCATTCATTCTAGAAAAGGAATCGGGATTTATATTTTGAGCAGTAATTGCATCACAAGAGACAAATAACATGGAGCAAATAATGAGAGATGTGATTACAAATATATTATAGAATATTTTCTTCATATTATTATGCCTTCTTTCTGAATGTTGATATAAATTGTAGGAAATTTCTTTTAAATATAAATTCATATACATCTTTAAATCCCATATACGATAATATTATCAATAAAGGATATACTGGATAAAGGTATCTAGATTTAACTTCCCACAAGATATAAAAACCTATAAATCCTAAAATAACTAAAATTAAGAATACTTCATTGTATCTTTTGGATTTAAAGCCACTTATCAGTCTTATAAAAATAAAGCAATACATTAAAAAATTCATTACATATAATATCCAGTCTAATCCGCTTCTATATATTGAATCTCCTTTAAATAAATTTGTTGCAAAAGTAGGATAGCTATACTGAGTATTTTCTCTCGCTATTCGTAGTCTAGAATCAGATGACGCCCAATTACCTATTCCATATGTTTCAATCTGGTAGGTTCCTTCTGTCCAAGTCCATATTATTTTATTATAATATAGATTTGCTAGATCAATAAAGGACATGTTTGATATTTTATCACTAATTTGAGCCTTAAATAATTCTGCACTTTTTTCTTTGTTATAATTAGCCTGTCTTTGATATATGGTATAGCTTTTCATATTATCCCAATAACCAAAAGTATCTTTATTCATACCCATATTGAGCCACATGTAGATAGGGGCAGAATTTTTGTTGACAGATTCATTTACTATACCAGTTGCTCGAAGGATAGCATTTTGAGTCAAGTTTGGAATGTTAAACAATAGAACTAGTACGCAAAAAGCTTTCAGTACTTGTTTTCGTCCAATTTTATTTATATTTAGTAAAAGATATATAACTCCAGCTATTAAAACAATAATGCCTACACTTCTAAAATAAACTCCAATTGCTAGAAGGATTGAAGAAATAATAGCGTACTTTAAAGATTTTTCTTTTTGGAACCTTATTAAAAAGTATATTGCTGTAGTTAGAAAAGCTGTGGCTATAATATCATTATATATATAATTGCTCATGAATAATGATGGTACATATGTTGCAGCGAATATTAACACGCCATAATCATTATCTTTTGATTTATAATTTATTTCTTTATATATTAAATAAATCATTAAAGTTGTAACCAGAGTAAATAATATATTAAAAGTTTTTAAAACTAAATAGTTATTTGGAAATATGGATAACAAAGCTTTTAGGTATAACACGGTGGAATAATTAAAAGGGAACATATAAAGATATCCCCCATGTTGAAGTGACGAGTAATCATTGTTATACAGGATGTTTAAAGCTAATGAAAGTACTGTTCTAGAATCAGCGTCAGGTAATTTAGGAAACAAAAATATAATAATCAGCTGAACAGAAAAGCTAAAAAATAACGTTAATGGAATTATGAATTTTCTCTTATATTTATTTAATTTTGAGGATAATTTATATAAGATTATACTTAATATAATTAACATAACTATAAGTAATATAAAAATACCAAGATGTTGCTTTTGAAGAATAGGTTTGTCACCATAAACGTAAGAATTGTACTTTGCTCTGATAAAGAAAGAGGATCCTATAAAAAGTCCTATAAAAAAAATAAGTATTATATATATTGTTTTTTTAATAAATACTAGCATATAAACTCCTTTGTAATAATGTATTTTTAATCAAAAACCTATTATACATTTATATATTACTCCTTAATTATCACAATTTTGTTACAGGTAAACATCATATTTATTGTATATAATGTATCAATGCACTTGTAAGCTGAGGGAAGTATGAGGTAGATCTTTATAAACTAACTTAGAATTTTCAAATTTTTGATTAATCAATACTTAGTATTATGAATATAAAGTTTATAAAATGCAAAAATAGAACTGAGGTGAGAAAAATGACAAAATACAAATTTATTACAACAAATAATGATGGTAGTGAAAATAATTCATCGGCTACATCAATGCCAGCGGAAAATAGAAAAAGGCATAAGCCTATAAGAGGCCTTCCACGCCTAGAAAAATAAAAGTAATTTAGTAAATTTACCTGGTCTCATCAAATATTGAGCACAACATATTACTAAGTATATAGTAATTATTGTGCTTTCATTTTCGGGTAAAATAGAGGATGATGACCGCTGCAGTAACGTTTGTAAAAGGTGAGTTTTAAATTATTAAATCAATTAAGAAAGTGTATATATTGAAATATTAATTGCGGATTTTACTGACTACAAATATAACACTACAATATTTGGTATGTATTAAAAAATTATTCTCATATATAAAAATATATTAACATTAGCATATAAAAGGAGGAATTTCCAAATTGTTAAAGAATGGTATATCGTATAGATAAAAGTAAATATAATAAAAGCCATATTTTAATATAGATTATATTCAAGGAGATGAGTGTGGTAAGTTTCTTAGGATTAGTAAAATTTCTTATTGGGGAGTGATTTGAGTGCCACTAAAAAATTATGGAGTGTTAAAAGCAAAAGCTATTGATTCACAAATGGGAAAGTCTCATTATCAAGTTCTTGTTGAAGATGAAAATGAAGTGAAATATAGAATAGCTATTAATGTTAAATCAGAGGAATATCCATCAGAAGTTCTGTATTTTATCGATGAAGATTTTAAGTGGAAAAATATTAATAAACTTCTAGAGGTTAAAGCTGGATTTTCAGAAATAAAAAATAATTCTTTGAATATTGCATTAGATTATATAAGGGGAGGTTTATTTGAACCATCAAAGATGATACCTCTTGCTTCTAGGATAACTGGTCCTAATAATGATTTAAATGAAAAAATTGATTTCTATATGCAAAAAGCTATACAAAATGGGGCAGTGATTTATGCATATGGAGAAAACTGGGGACCAGAGAACAAAAGTGATGAATATTTTAAATTTGAACCAGGTAATGGAATTCATGATATTCATATGAATCAAGGTAATACAGATGAGTGGGAAAAAGACAATGGTATATGGCAGGATGGAGGAATGATTATTTATTTTGAGAATGAAAATAAATGGATAGGAATATTTTTGGCATTCCAATCCCAATCTTGGTGCACATATGACAATGGTAATGCAATAAGACCAGTATCGGAATGTAATCATATGAATAGTAAAAACTGTGGGAACATTACTATAATAAAGTAGTATATAATATAAATGCTGTGAAATAGAGATACTAATGATTTGCATATCTCTTTAGAGCTTAAACAATATTCCAAGATAAATTTGAATTAGAAGTATTATTTGATTTGTTTTTTCTGAAATAACATTTTTATTTGATTTACATTAGTAGTGAGTAAATTTGCTTATGTTTTCTTTTAAATTAGTAGTTAATATTTATAAATGATGGTGTATAATAATTTATCATAATAGGATACAGGAGAAAATAAATGAATTTTGTAAGTATAGATTTTGAAACGGCTAATGAAAAGAGAAATAGTCCATGCTCTATAGGGATAGCAGTTATAAGAAATGGCGAAATTGTAGAAAAGGTACATTACTTGATAAAACCTAAGGAAATGAGATTCATGCCAATAAACATTGGTATACATGGAATAAGGCCGGGAATGGTTCGGAATGAATTGGAATTTGATAAAGTATGGGAGAAAATTAAGCATTACTTTAATGATAATTTAGTTATAGCTCATAATGCGTCATTTGATATATCAGTCTTAAGAAATACATTAGAACTTTATAAGATAGAAGTACCAAGTTTTCAGTATATATGTACAATGAAGCTTTCAAAAAATTTTTATATTGAACTTGATAATATTAGACTTAATACTGTAAACAAATTATTGGGATTTGAGTTTAAACACCATGATGCTTTAGCTGATGCCATAGCTTGTGCTAATATTCTGCTTAATATAGCAGAAGAATTAGGAACAAAAGATATTAGTAAAATATCAATATTGACTGGAGTTACTTTAGGGAGAGTTGATAAAAATGGATATATCCCCTCGTCAACAAAAGGAAGAATCATAAGTAGATCAAGCAGGCACCAGTCAAAGAAAAATGAAGAAACAGGGAAATATCTCAATTATGGTATCTTTGAAAATGAAGTTGTTGTATTTACAGGTAGTTTAGCCTCTATGACAAGAGATGAAGCAATAGGGTTAGTAAAAAGGATCGGGGGAGCAGTAGGGAGTTCTGTGACAAAGAAGACAACCTGCTTAATTACCAATACTAAAGAGGTATATGATCTGACTAGAGAAGAGATGAGCAATAAACTCAAAAAAACTATGGATTTAAAGAAAAAAGGACAAGATATAAGGATATTAAATGAGGAAGAATTTTTGAAGTTATGTTTCAATTGATTTTTTAATTTATTGTTGATAATAATAATAGATAAATTAAATAAGGAAACATTTATAGCTCGTGGGAAAATTATTGCTGAGTTATTCAATACGAATAAAAATGCCTAGGAAAAATATTGTTTAGTATTATTGTATATATTAATAAAAGTACGGTTAACATAATAACTCAAATAACAAATTTTATTAAATATCAATGACACTAAAATTTATTTGAGGAGGCAATAAAGTTGAGGGAGAAAGCAAAGTTTATAAGTGAAAAATATTTAGTAATACCCATATTAATTTTATCTGGAGTATTAAATTTTTGGAATTTAGGAATAGAGGGATATGCAAATATCTATTATGCAGCTGGTGTAAAGAGTATGCTTATGAATTTCAAAAACTTTTTCTTTGTATCATCTGATCCATCTGGATTTGTGAGCATAGATAAGCCGCCTATAGGTTTTTGGATTCAAACCATATGCGCAAAAATATTTGGTTTTAGCGGATGGAGCATAATTTTTCCACAAGCTATTTCAGGAGTAATATCTGTTTGGATTATATATTTTTTGGTTAAGAGATCTTTTGGAAATATAGCAGGAATAATTGCAGCGCTATGTCTTGCGGTAACTCCAATATTTGTTGCAGCTAGTAGAAATAACACAATAGATAATATTTTAGTTTTAACTTTATTACTTTCCTGCTGGGCTTTGTTAATAGCAGCAGAAGAAGGAAAATTCATATATCTTATAATAAGTATAATTCTTATAGGGATAGGTTTTAATATCAAAATGAGTGAGGCATATATGGTTATTCCAGCTATATATATAACATATCTTTTATCTTCTGCGATTCCTTTAAAAAAAAAGTGAAACATCTTGCTTTGAGTACAATTATTCTTTTATTAGTATCATTATGCTGGGCTTTGACAGTAGATTCAATTCCACCAGTAAAAAGGCCATTTATAGGAAGCAGTACAAATAATAGTGTTATGGAACTTATAATAGGTCATAATGGCTTAGAGAGAATTGGACTGGATGATAAATCAAAAACTGGGATTTTTAGATTATTTTCTAATAATAATATTTCAGATCAAATAAGCTGGCTATTACCATTTGCTTTACTTGGATTTTTGGCAGTAATAATTCATGAAAGATTGAAGTTTCAATTTAATAATAGGAAAAGGATATCTATATTATTTTGGTTTTTATGGTTAGCTCCGGAATTTATATATTTTAGTAGTACTAAAAGTTCTTTTCATACTTATTATCTAACAATGATGGCGCCATCTATTGCAGCTCTTACAGGAATAGGACTCACTACTATGTTGGAATTTTATAAAGAAGATACATGGAAATCGTGGATGCTTCCAATAACATTTATTATAAATGGAAGTACTGAAACGCTTATCTTATCCTATAATTATAATAAATCGAACGGATATAAGGCTACAACTTTAGCAACATTAATTATATCTTTTATACCATCAATAATTCTAGTTATACTTAATCTTGGTAAAATTAGCAGTAAGAAAGATATTCACGAAGGGAATGACAGGAAAAATTATAAAGTAAATAAGAATGGAATATTAGATAAGATATTAGTAGCAGTTGGATTATTAGGAATTCTAATTGCACCAATAGTTTGGTCGTTTACTCCAATGTTTTATAAGATGAATGGGAGTAGCCCATCGGCAGGATTAGAGCTTATAAGTACTATAGAAGAGGAAGGTATAATTAATGATTCAAAGCTTATAAACTTTTTAAAGACTAATAAAGAAAATGAAAAATATCTTGTGGCAGTGCCGAGTGCGATGAATTATGCCTCGGATTTGATATTAAAAACCGGTGAACCAATAATGACAATAGGTGGATTCAGTGGGTCAGATAAAATAATTAGCATAGATGAATTTAAACAATTAGTTGATAGCGGAGCATTAAGGTATGCTATTGTTAAAGAAGGTGCTAATAGCGAAAGTTTCAATTTCGGAAATCCAAATCATCCTCTCACAGATTGGATCGAAGCAAATGGAAAACGCGTTGATATAAGTGAATGGCGAGATGCATCTGACTCAAATAATAAAAATTTAGACGTAAATGCAGGGGCCCAATTATACGATTTGAAATAAAATTAAATGTTTATTGGAGTGTTAAAAGAATATTTTTTCATTTATGAAGTGAAAAATATTTATAATACAAAAGGGCTTGTTTGCCCTTTTGTTATAAATATACGTCTGAAAACTCAACGTTTAGTGCATTAACTAATGTATTATTTCCACCGTTAAATACTTCTGAGTTCTCAATATCTAGATATTGATTTGCTGGTAAAGTTATTCTAAAAGTGCTTCCACTATCGGGTTCGCTCTCCAATGCTATTTTTCCATTTAAAGCGTCTACTAATTTCTTTACAAGAAATAATCCAATTCCTGTTCCTTCAGCAGGCCTTGATAAATTGCTTTCCACTTGGCCAAATCTTTCGAATATAAGATTTTGTTTGTCCTTTGGGATGCCTATTCCTGTATCAGATACCTCGATTATTATAGAATTTGTGTCTATATTTTCATCAAGGCTTACAGAAACGGTACCTCCTTCATCTGTAAACTTTATTGCATTAGAAAGAAGATTTAACATAATGCGTTCAAATTTCTCATCATCAATAGCGATTTCTCTATATAATAAACTACATTTAAAGAGTAATTTAATATTTTTTTGATTTGAATATAATTTTACGGAATGAGAAATTTGTTTTGTTAAAGATACAATATCAATATTTTGTATATGTAATTTAAATTGTCCTGAATTTAATCTAGTAATGTCTAATAAATTATTTACAAGCCGTAGCTGCCTAAATGTGTTTTGTTTTATATTTTTTATTAAACCCTTTACTTTATCAGGTATGTCATTTATGTATGCACTTTCAATTAATTGAATTGCAGAAAATATTACATTTAATGGCGTTTTAAATTCGTGAGAAATTAGGGTTATAAATTCATCTTTCATTGCAATTGTTTTTTCGGCTTCTTCCAACTTTTCATGTTCTGCTTTAAGAATTAGAAGTTGCTCCTCTTTTAATCTGATATTATTTTTTATAATGTGTGATATATCATGGGAAAGAATTATACCGCACTGAAAATTTTTATTTTCATCAAAAATAGGAACTCCATTAAAATCAAGATAAGTTTTTCCATATTTCTTTTTTAGTATTATTCGTTGATCCTTTACGATTTCACCTTTCAAAACTTTATAGGATGGCAAATCAGTAATATTTAATTCATCGTCATTTTCATTATAATATTTTTGACCTTTAATTAAGGTTTCTCCAACTCTATCTAAAGATGGGACATTATCATCTATGGTTAGAACATTTGTAAAAGCTTTATTTGTTTTTGTATATCTACCTGTTTTGTCGATTATTGCCAGTCCGTCATATATGTTCTCAAATATTACTTCAAGTTCTTTCTTTTGATTGTATATAAGTTTGGTATTTTTTACGAGTTCAGTAATATCTTGTGTTACAATAATCCCTGTTTCAAATTGATTATTTTCATCAAAAATAGGTATTGCATTACAAGATAAATAATATTCCTTATCTCTCGATACATATTTTAGTTTTTGACCTTTTACTTTTACTCCCTTTAATAATTTGTTGAAACATAGATCTTCTGGAGATATTGGATGGCCGTGTAAGTCATAATAATTGCCGGACTTAACCAGCTGCTCTAAATTGTTATCCTTATCATTAAATAAATTTTCAAATATAGTGCTTTTTTTTATGTATTTTCCGTATTTATCAACTATTGAAATTATATCTTCAACGCTTTCGATTATTGTTCCTAATTGTTTATTTTTTGCTTGTATATGTTTTCTACTAAGGACACGGTCAGTAACGTTTTCTAACATGGACATAACAAATTTTACCTTGCCATTTTCGGAGATTGGAGTAATAGTGTTATCCCAGTAATCATTATGACCTAAAAGAAGTTCTGGCAATTCAGTTAGATATGTGGACTTATTATTTTCTATGGTTTTTAGAAAAATATCCTTTGCACCATATTTTTCAAAATTATCTATAAATTCATGGATGCATTTTCCGTAAACAAGTTCTTTTTTATTAAATGGTTTTGGCATGTAATTCAAGTATTTTTGGTTTGCTTTAATAAGTTTTAGATCGTTAGCAGTATAAATTCCTATACCTATTTTATTGTCGTTTATTAAGTTTTCGATGAAAAGCAGTTTATTATCTAATCTTGAATTTTCTAATTCATTAAAAATATATAAAGTAATGTTATTGTTAAAATTTTTATATTTTTTTACTTTGATAAATCTCACATCAAAGCTTTTAGTAAATATTACACCCTCAAATTCTTCTTCGGTTATGTTAATTTTATAGTTACCCCTAAATAACGTTTGTAAAACATCAGTAATGTTTTTACCGCATAATTCGTTCTTACTGAATTGTGTTAGATCTAAAAAATAATCATTTACATCTAATATAGTGTCATTCCTTTCTTTGATTATAGATTTTCGTACATTATATAACAAATCATTATTCAAAGTACTCCCCCCATTAGTATAGAAATAGATTAAAATTGCATTTTAGTATAAAAATATAATACCACATAAGAATAAGTTTTACTATATTTTGAATTATAAGAAAAATAATGAAAAGAGTATAATCTATCGATGTAATACTAAGTTATTATAGGAATATTAGTAGGGATATAGAGCTTAAGATGAAAATTTAAATATAAAATTAAATATTAAGCATTAAATATTAAAAAAGTATGAATAAAATACAGTAATATGATTGACAAACTAGGGTAAACTTGTTAATATGTATGTATTCCTACAGGAATTATATGAATTATATGAAAGAATAAAAAGGTGATAGGTAAATGAATATTGACTGGAATTTTGTGATGACTAGTTTACCTTTATATGAGAAAGCTGCATTGCTTACATTAAAGTTGGCTTTTGTTGGAATAATTTTATCATTAATTATAGGATTAATATGCAGCATAGTATTGTATTTTAAAGTAAAAGTCATTGATATTATTGTACAAGCTTATATCGAGCTTTCAAGAAACACTCCACTCCTTGTACAAATATTCTTCTTATATTTTGGACTGCCCAAATTTGGATTAAAAATGAGCGAGAATACTTGTGCAATAATTGGATTGGCATTTTTAGGAGGAAGTTATATGGCAGAAGCTTTCAGAAGTGGAGTTGAGGCTGTAACAAAATCACAGATTGAATGTGGAATAAGCATTGGTCTTTCTAAACTTCAAGTTATCAGATATATAATAGTGCCACAGGCTTTCTCAGTAAGTATGCCATCATTAAGTGCAAATTGTATATTTTTATTGAAAGAGACGTCGATACTTGGGGCTATATCAATACTGGATGTTATGAATGTGACAAAGGACTTAATAGGAATGTATTATAAAACATTTGAATCACTTGCAATACTTGTTGTGGTTTACCTTATTATGATTCTTCCTTTATCAGTCATACTGACTTTTCTAGAAAGGAAGGTGCGATATGCAGAATTCGGAAATTAACGTTATTTTTCAGGGTGGCAATATTAGGCGCTTGTTTGAAGGATTGTTAGTGACAGCAGAAATAGCTTTTATATCTATTATAATAGGTTCGATTTTAGGGATATTTATAGGATTAAGTAGAACAACAAGATATAAGACTGTACTTTTTATAAACAGAGTTTATCTTGAGGCATTTAGAATAATACCTACATTAGTTTGGCTATTTATATTTTATTTTGGTCTTACTACAGCATTAGATATAAATCTTAGTGGGGAAGTAGTTTCAATTATGGTATTTACTCTTTGGGGGGCAGCAGAAATGGGTGATATAGTGAGAGGAGCGCTACAATCATTGCCAAAACATCAAATTGAATCAGGTAAAGCCTTGGGCTTAAGTTATTTTCAATTATATAGGTATATAATGGTACCTCAAGCTATAAGAAGAATGATACCTGGAACTATAAATTTAGCTACAAGAATGGTTAAAACTACTTCGCTTGTGGTCTTAATAGGCGTTATAGATGTGGTTAAAATTGGTCAGCAGATTATTGAAGCTTCGAGATTTCAATTTCCAACTGCATCCTTTTGGATTTATGGTTTTATATTCTTCTTGTACTTTATAATATGTTATCCACTATCAAAAATATCTAAAAGATTAGAAAGAAAGTGGAATAATTAGGAGGAATATGATGGATAAGAATAACAATCCCGTGTTACTTAAAATGCAGGATATTCATAAAAAATATGAAGAAAAAGAAATACTAAAAGGAATTGATTTAAGCCTTCATAAAGGAGAAGTCTTAGTTATTCTAGGACCTTCAGGCTGCGGTAAGAGTACATTCTTAAGATGTCTTAACGGTCTAGAAAAAATTCAAGGCGGAGATATCAAATTTAAAGATACAAGCTTTAATGACAAAAATGCTAATTGGCAGGAGATTCATGAGAAAATAGGAATGGTATTTCAAAACTATGAGTTATTTCCTCATATGACAGTTATAGAAAATATACTTCTTGGGCCCATAAAGGTTCAAAAGAGAGAAAAAGGTGAAGCACTGGCTCAGGCAGAACAGCTTTTGGAAAGAGTTGGCTTATTGGATAGAAAAGATTCATATCCACGTCAGCTTTCTGGAGGACAAAAGCAAAGAATAGCTATTGTCAGAGCGTTATGTATGAATCCTGAAATAATGCTTTTTGATGAAGTAACTGCTTCTCTTGACCCTGAAATGGTAAGAGAAGTTTTAGATGTAATATTAGGTCTAGCTAAGCAGGGTATGACAATGGTAATTGTAACTCATGAAATGGGCTTTGCAGAGGCTGTAGCAGATAGAATAATATTCATGGATGAAGGAAAAATCTGTGAAGAATCTGAACCAAAGGAGTTTTTTAATAATCCAAAGACAGAACGTGCTAAGCACTTTCTAAATATATTTCAATTTTAATTATATTATTAATGGGGGATGAAAAATAATGAAAAGAATAAAGAAAATCTTAGCAGCACTACTTTTAGGTACTTTAGTAGTTGGAAGTCTTGCTGGCTGCGGTAATTCAGCGCAAGCTAATAAAGGTGATTCAAATAGTTCATCAAGTGGTTCTATTGCAGATATTAAGAAACGTGGAACTATAAAAATCGGTGTATTTAGTGACAAGGCACCATTTGGTTATGTAGATTCAGAAGGAAAAAATCAAGGATTTGATGTATATCTAGCAAAGAGATTTGCAAAAGATCTTCTTGGGGATGAATCAAAAGTTGAATTTGTTTTAGTTGATGCAGCAAGCAGAGTATCTTACTTAGAATCTAAGAAAGTTGATATTATAATGGCAAACTTTACTGTTACAGATGAAAGAAAAGAAAAAGTAGATTTTGCTAATCCATATATGAAGGTGTCTTTAGGAGTAGTTTCACCAGACGATGCTAAGATAAATTCAGAAGATCAACTTAAAGGGAAAAAAATTATAGTTGCAAAAGGAACAACTGCTGAAACTTATATGACAAAAAATCATCCAGACGTAGAGCTTGTGAAATTTGATCAATACTCTGAAATATTCCAAGCTTTAAAAGACAAACGTGGTGATGCTATATTAAGCGATAACACAGAAGTTATAGCATGGGCTAAAGATAATCCAGGATTTACTGTTGGTTTACCTTCACTTGGTAGTGCTGATACAATTGCACCAGCTGTAACTAAAGGTAATACAGAACTTAAGGATTGGATAAATACTGAACTTGAGAATCTAGGAAAAGAAAATTTTGTACACAAAGCTTATGATGAAACATTAAAACAAGTTTATGGGCAAGAATTTGAAGATAGCCTTGTAGTTGAAGGTGGAAAAATACAATAATATAGATTTAGTTTAAAGGATGTGGAATACAATATAAGCCATATCCTTTAAGCAAGTACTATTTATAGTACTTTATGGTTTACAAATATAGTTTGATGTCCAATAATTATTTTTAGAGATAAATTAAGTAAAATACTTAATTTATCTCTATTTTTATGTGATTGCAAAATAATTAGATTAATATTACAATAGAACTTATATGGAAGGGGTTTAAGATATGTCAAAGTTAATAGCGTATTTTTCTATATTTGTAGTATTCACTATATTAATTTATACATTCATATATTATACTGTATTGAAGTTTTGAATAAAGATAAATATGAATTGCGTCAAGTTAAAAGAAATTTAAACATAGAATTTTAGCCGTGCATCTACATTCTTATATGTAAATGTACGGTTTGTTAGTTTTCAGAAGTGATATAGTAGTCATTATTCAAAAGAAGATATTCTATTTTTTCTATTTTATCCAATTAGCTTGTTAAACCCTTCAATTCCTTGCTTTTTTGTAGCCAAATGTGTAATAATATGCTAATATAATTAAAGAAGTATTAATACTAATAATGTACCATTTTGGACTAAATTGGTAAGAAAATACTGTAATATACATAGCAATTAAGTAATTTAAATTGTCTAATAGATAAAGTAATTATTCATTTGGAGGTTTTTATGAGAGTTGTTAATGTCTCCAGCCTGAAGGGAGATGAAATACTTGGAAAACAGATTTTCGATGAATCAGGCAGAGTCTTACTCAGTGCTGGAGTAAAACTTAGAAATTATTATATTGAAAGAATTAAAGAACTTGGGATTATTTCTGTATATATTGATGATGAAATATCAAAAAATGTAGAAATTGAAGAAAGTATTTCTGATAAAACAAGGCAAATGAGTAAACATGCAGTTAAAGAGATGATTCAGATATATTGCCGAGAAGGAAAAACTAATAATAAAAGTGTTATGAATTCAGTAAACTCAGTGATTGAAGATATACTTTCCAATAAGGATGTTTTGATAAACGTTGCAGAAATAAGTGCAAGCGATAATAATATGTATACTCATTCTGTGAATGTTTGTGTATTAGCTACAATAATAGGGATGCATATGGGG
>JAEZKY010000247.1 GCA_023435985.1 Bacillota bacterium
TAGCAATATACTATCCTCTAGGGGCATACATAATTACAATAACGCCAATTAATGCTATGGCCCCACCAATCAAATCAAATTTATCAGGCATTACATTATCAATCTTCCATCCCCATAAAATTGATAAAGCAATAAATATTCCTCCATAAGCTGCATATACCTTTCCAAAGCTGGCACTTGAAGGCTGCAAAGTAGGAACTATCCCATATAAAATTAATACTACTGCCCCTGCAATTCCGTACAAAAAACTTCTTCCATCACGCAGCCACAGCCATACAAGGTAACCGCCTCCAATTTCAAATATTCCTGCCAATATAAAATAAAATATGGATGTTATAATTTCCATGTGTGCCCTCCTATGTTAATCTAATTGCACTATTAATAATACATAAATTATAAGTACATAGGAATTATAACATATTTTAATCCATTTACATTTAGCAATTTATCCTTAATCCTGCGAGTGCCTTACAATAAAAACGATGAGGCGACTACTTTTCATTAATAATACTTTTAGAGATTCCTATAAGGATTTCATACTCTAATTCATAACTCTTAACTGAATTATCAATTTTATATTATAAAAGATATTATGCAAATAATATACTCCCATATCTGTAAAATGTAAATTTAGCTAGATATGAGAGTATGTCAATTACTTATTATATTGTGGTTCTTCCTGCTTTACAAAATCGAGTCTTGATTGAATAGTTTGAGATACATTCTCCATTGTATTTGCAAGTTGATTAAACATTTGTTTTGCTTCCTGATTATCTGTATCTAAAGAAAATGTCTTCATATCTGCAGCTAATCCTTTAGCACTAGCTAATGCTGTCTCAAGTTTATTTCCTGTTGGCATAAAAATTCCTCCTTTATGATTTTTATCGACCACTATATTTTGTTCACAATCAATTTAAATATTCAGTTTATTTACAATGAAATATATTCCTTTTCGAATTATAAAAATGAATTAAAATCAAACTTATTGGTTAAAGTAAATTAGAAAATAATCTAGTAGATAAAGGAGATTTTTATATGACTGCAATTGCAAAAGTGAAACAAACGTTAGCTACATTGAAGGGCGCTGAAGCTACTTTAAGAACATATTCGTTACAGGAACGTGATGAAGATGCCAAAACTGCTTTTAATACAGCACTTGAAGAAATAAGTAAAGTTAAGATAGATTTGGAAAAAAGAGTAGGAACCATGGAGTTTGAAGAACCCCAATACAAAGGCAACTAAACGAGGTGGAATATGAATACTTGGTCAATACTATTATTTAATTCAATAATTCTATTTTTTTTATCATTAGTTATATCAAGATATTTAAAAAAGAAGACTTTATCAAAAGCTACTCCTTTTGACTTTATTTCTTATGCCGTAATAGCTATTATAATTGCTTTAATTTCCTTAAATATGATCGATAATATTTATTTTGGATTAACCTCACTTGCAGTGTGGGTACTAATGCCTCTCGCATTAGATTATGCTTCTATGAGAAGTAAATGGATATATAACGCAATACACGGTAAAGAAAGAGTTCTAATTAAAAATGGTAAGGTAATGGAAGATAATCTATCTAAGGAAAGAATCACTGGACAGGAATTTTTACAGGATCTTCGCTCTAAAAAAGCATTTAACTTAGCTGATGTTGAATTTGCTGTCATGGAAACCACTGGTGATATAAATGTTAGTCTGAAAGCTGATAAAAAACCTGTTACTGCTTCTGATCTAGGAAAGCAGGTCGGATCTAAAGCTGAACCTCAAACGGTTATTCTTGATGGAAATATATTAAATGAAGGCCTCACAAATGCTGGCTTAAATCAAGGCTGGCTTACAACTCAATTAGAAATTAAAGGGGTTTCCCTTGAAAATGTTTTTCTTGGTCAGGTAGATTCTTCTGGAGATTTATATGTTGATCTCTTTGATGATATGATACAAGTTCCTAAAACAGAAATTAAAGAAATGCTATATGCAAGTATTGAAAAGAGTCAATCTGATCTTATGGCATTTTCTTTAGATAGCGACAATGAAAATGCTAAAAACATGTACTTGCAAAATGCTGATAAATTAGAAGAAATCATGAAAAAATTAGAACCATATTTATTACGTTAGAAGGTGAAAGAAATGTCAAATATGAAAAATAAAAGAATGACTACAACTGAGCAGCAATATGATGAATTAATAAGCAGTATAGAACCTAAAAGACCTATTCTTAAAAATTGCATAAGAGCTTTCCTCGTTGGAGGTGCAATATGTACAATTGGTCAAATACTGCAGTGGATTTTTATTAATTATTTTAATTTTGATGAAAAAACATCTGTAGGTCCTACTTACCTAATTTTAATATTTTTAGCTGCTTTATTTACCGGCCTTGGAGTTTATGACCATCTTAGTCAATGGGCTGGATCTGGAACTGCTGTTCCTATCACAGGCTTTGCTAATTCTATAGCTTCTGCTTCAATTGAACATAAAAGTGAAGGCTTTGTTCTTGGAGTAGCAGGTAATATGTTTCAGCTTGCCGGGGCAATTATTGTTTATGGAGTATTTGCTGCCTTTGTAGTTGCCACCATAAGAATGACAATAATATGGCTGGGGGCGATGTAAATGCTTAAAGGACATCAATCCTGGATTTTTGATTCTAAGCCTACAATATTAGCTTCAGCAGCTGTTGGTGGTCCTTTCGAAAGTAATGGAGCTTTAGCAGATGATTTTGATATACTTTACGAAGATTTATGGCTTGGCCAAGATAGCTATGAAAAAGCTGAAAAGGCTCTCCTAGAACATGCTTGTGAAAGAGCTATACAAAAGTCAAAAATACAAAAAGAAGATATTAACTTTTTCTTCAGCGGAGATTTAATGAACCAAATCATCTCTAGCAGCTTTGCTGCAAGAACTTTGGGCATTCCTTATTTAGGTGTCTTTGGTGCCTGCTCCAGTTCTATGGAAGGTTTATCATTAGCAGCTCAATTGATAGACAGCAAAGCCGCCAAATATGCAGTAGCAGCTGCCTGTAGTCATAATGCAGCTGCCGAAAAAACGTTTAGGTATCCTACTGATTATGGTGTGCAAAGGCCTCCTACTGCTCAATGGACAGTAACTGGAGCAGGAGCTGCAGTTCTTGGTCCAAGTGGAGATGGACCTAAAATAACTTCTGCTACCATTGGAAGAGTCGTAGATATGGGCGTTTCCGATCCCTATAATGTTGGAGCAGCTATGGCACCAGCTGCTGTAGATACAATTGAAGCTCATTTTAGGGATTTAAACATCGATGCTACTCATTATGATCTTATTGCTACAGGTGATCTGGGGAAAGTCGGCCATGAACTTGCCAATGCTTTACTGGAAAGACACAGCATAAATATGCCAAAGGATATATTTACAGACTGTGGACTTCTAATATATAACAAAGACCAGCATGCCTTTTCTGGTGGTAGCGGCTGTGGATGTTCTGCTTCAGTAACTTATGGCCATTTATTAAATCGTATGCGAAAAGGGGAATTGAAGAAAATGTTAATTGTAGCTACTGGTGCCTTAATGTCTCCAATTTCCTTTCAGCAAAAAGAAAGCATCCCCTGCATTGCTCATGCTGTTTCTATAGAAATGTAAAAAAGAAGGTGTAAATAACATTATGGAAAAATTTATTTTTGCATTTATAATAGGTGGCTTAATTTGTGTTATTGGCCAGCTTATTATGGATACACTAAAAATCACTCCAGCACATACAACCTGTACATTAGTTGTAATTGGAGCAATACTCGGAGGCTTTGGCCTGTATGACCCTTTAGTAAAATTGGCTGGCGCAGGTGCTTTTGTTCCTATAAGCAGTTTTGGTAATACTCTGGTGACTGCTGCCATAAATGAGGCTGAGCAAACTGGTTATATAGGAATATTTACAGGTGTTTTAAAGACAGTAAGTGTTGGAGTTTCTGCTGCAATAGTTTTTGGTTTTCTTTCTGCCATGATTTTTAAACCAAAAGGATAATTATTTATTAAACCAATAATTATGTTAATTCCTTTTCCAAGCCCCAAATTGGGGCTCTTTTCACTTAGCTTTCTTATATATGTTTCAATTAAAAACTTACAATGTATCTATTAAATTATTTTTAAACTTAAAATCTATTCTATAATTATTTTTTTATAATATTTATAGAATAAAAATTGTTATATATTAAAATTTAAAGTAAAATATTTATGACAAACATTTTTCGCAAAACTATAATATAATATTTAATTGGAATTATTTTAAATATAAAGAGGCGAGGAAATAATGCAAAAGAGAAAAAAACTATTTATTATTTTGATGATATCAATCCCTTTATCAATCTTCATATTTTTTCATTCACTTTTTTACTATAAGTTTTTTGGTAAAAATCCAACTGTTATACATAATATTGTGTATGCTAGTTCTCTTCCAGAAAGCAATTTTAAGAGTTCATATACTCCTAAAATTAAATTTAGCAGCAAATCTATAAAAAAAGTCACTGGTGTAAGTTTAAATATTTTAAACAACAACAATATTACTAACGTTCCAATGTTACTTAAAGCTCAAAGATATTATATACCTCTCAGTTTTATTTGTAATAAACTTAATTACAATATTGATACCTCTGATAATAAGATTTTATTATCTAACAATAATAATAAAATCTCCCTAACCGAAAATTCTTACACTAAAAATTCTAAGACAGGCTTTCTTCGTGGTAACATAATTAATAATGATGGAACTAATTATGTTTCAATCTCAGATATAGAAGAACTTTTTAATTTAATTGCTATTTTTGACTTTAAAAATAATAATATTAGTTTACTTGATAACACCGCAAAAGCACCTGAAGATTCTTCAGTATCTTATAGCAATAAGGTTGCTTTAATTAGATTAGAGGATTTTGGCTGCGGCGGTAATTACGCCATAGATCAAAATCAAGCAAAAGTAAAATGCATGGCTAATCTTTTTTATTCACAAGGAATAAAATTTCATATTAGCTGGATTCCTAGATACAAGTCACCTGCAGATAATATTGATAACGATTTATTAACTAATGATAATATAACAAATGTAGGATTTGTTAATCTTTTAGATTATCTGATCAATAAAGGTGCAGAAATAGGACTTCATGGTTATACTCATCAGCATGCTGATGAAAAAAGTGGAACTGGTGAAGAAATGGCTAAAGATATAAATGATACAGTTTCTGATACTCAAACTATAATTGAAAATGGAATTGATACTGCAAGTGCTTTAAATATACCTATTTCCTATTATGAAAGCCCTCATTATAGAGAAACTGACATTCAAAGAAAAGTTATTGAAGATTATTTTCAATTTATATATGAACCTTTCGATAGTACAACCACAAATATATATAATTTAGATGACTATCACTTGTTTGTTCCAACGCCACTCGGATATGTGCATGATTCAGATCCTACATCTATAATTGATGGACTTAATGATGAAAATCCTGATACTCTTCATAGTTTTTATATTCATCCATTTATTGAATTAAAATATATAGATTTCAATACTAATAATAACAAGCTTAATATTAACTATGATAAAAATTCACCTTTACAAAAAATAGTTGGAACTCTTAAATCCGATAATTATACAACGATTCACATTGATGAACTTGTAGAAAAATAGGTATAAACTGAAATATGAACTTAGTACAAATTTAGGCACATATTATTAATATGTGCCTAAAATATTACAGTCACTTAACAATAAATTTAGAAATCTAGTTATAACTTATTTATTCTTATGTTTTCTAAAATTATTCAGTAACATCTGCATATATTTTTATTATATACTTGTATTCACGTTCTACCTTTAATATTTTTGCCAAATTTTTCTCCCATATATACTCGACAGCATCGTTAAAATCCTCAGCACTTAAATTTACATTGCTACTAGATAATGATATTATAGATTGTTTTCCTGACTTTATAACTGGTAATGTTTTTATTTTTTCTAATATGATTTCTATATTATTCCCCATACTATACACCTCTCATATACATATTATATAGTAATTGTTTTATTTTATTCTTATAAAGAAAAAAAGAGTAATCTTTAAACCTAAATAATTTAAAAATCACCTTTTTCATTTTAAAACTTATTGAATTAAATTTTTTAATTTTGAGACTTTGATATATTGTTACGAAATTCCACTGGTGTTATTCCATAAGCTTTCTTAAATAATCGTATAAAATGTTCTACATTCTCATACCCTACCTGCTCAGCAACATTTTCTACTCTCATTCCGCTTCCTTTTAATAAGTTTTTTGCTTTATCCATTCTAATTTGCTTCACTATATCTCCAAAAGTACTATTAGTACTTTCTTTAATATATTTTGATAAATATGGCTTAGATAAAAAGAATTTTTCCGAAAGTTTTTCCAAAGTAATTGTCTTATAATGTGATCTAACATAGCTTAAAATCTCTGTCATTCTTTCGTCTGATCTTTTCAATTTTTTAATTTCTTCCAGCTGATTTACTGCTACTGCTAAAGCTGCTATAGAGGAATTAATAATATCATCCTCTATTCCAACACCCCAATAATGCTTATCATGACATTTTATTCCCACATAAGTGACCGCTTTTGAAGTAGATCCACTAGATAATGAATGCTCTTCATATATATCTAATTCATACTCAACTTTAAAATATTCCTTTATTGCATTACTAACTGCATCTAATCTTCCATTTCCTTCAGCCGCCACGCATTCTGTCTTTCCACCATGACAGATTGTAGTATCAGCTGTCATTTTAGCGCCTTGTCTAAAATGACATTCTGGAACTTGAAATACATAAGAGTTACGTATATATTTTTCTTCTAAAATCTTATAAATATTCTCAGCAGTCAATTCCTTATGAGCTTTATCTGATACATCCTTAACTGTGTATCCAAAATCTTCTCTCATCTGCTTTGGAAGTGATATTCCAAAACTCTTCTGCAATATATAATCAACGCCGCCTTTACCTGACTGGCTGTTAATACGTATAACATCAGAATCATATTGGCGGCCAACATCTGCTGGGTCAATAGGCAAATATGGAACATCCCAATACTTACCTTCTTTATTTTCACGCCACTTCATTCCCTTAGAAATAGCATCCTGATGTGAACCTGAAAAGGCTGTAAACACTAATTCACCAGCATAAGGCTGACGCATAGAAACCTGCATTCTAGTCAATCTTTCATAGGTTCCACATATTTCAGACATATTTCTGAAATTTAACTTTGGATCTACTCCATGAGAATAAAGATTCATAGCAACTGTAATAATATCCAAATTCCCTGTTCTCTCACCATTACCAAATAGAGTTCCTTCTATTCTGTCAGCTCCTGCAAGTATACCAAATTCCGCATCACTCACGCCACTGCCTCTGTCATTATGTGGATGCAGACATAATACTACAGCATCTCTATATTTTAAATTTTTATGAATATACTCAACCTGACAGGCAAATACATGAGGCATTGCATTTTCAACAGTAGTAGGTATATTAATAATTGCTTTCTTTTCCTTGGTTGGTTTCCAAACATCTAAAACTGCATTACATACTTCTAATGCGTAATCTACTTCTGTTCCCGGAAAACTTTCTGGACTATATTGAAATGAATAATTTCCCTTCTCTTCTTCTGCTATCTTTTTTAAAAGTTTAGCTCCATCTACTGCAAGCTTTTTGATTTCTTCTTTAGATTTTTCAAAAACCTGCTCTCTTTGAGCAACAGATGTTGAATTGTATAAATGAATAACTGCATGCGGTGCTCCTTTAACAGCTTCAAAGGTTCTTTTAATAATATGTTTTCTTGCCTGCGTTAACACTTGAATTGAAACATCCTCTGGAATCATATTTTTCTCAATTAATGTTCTTATAAATTGAAATTCCGTTTCAGAAGCAGCAGGAAATCCCACTTCGATTTCCTTAAAGCCTATTTTTACTAACATATTAAAAAATTCTAATTTTTCTTCTAAGCTCATAGGTTCAATTAATGCTTGATTTCCGTCCCTTAAATCAACACTACACCATTTAGGCACCTTATCTATATGATCTTTTTTTACCCAATCGTATGTCACTACTGGTGGCATAAAATATGATCTCTTATACTTTTCATAATTCTCCATTCTTATCACTCCCCAATTGTAATATTGTCAAATTATAATTAATTATTCCTTTTCCTATTTCATGTAATTTAGCATATCATATTTTAAAAGCAAGTCCTAGTGACATATTTAATCATTTTTATTGATGTATTTTAATATTTTATAAGCTTATTCAAGTTATTCACTCAAATAAGCTTATAAAAAAATTTATTTTTAATTTTTTCTTTTACAATATAATTTACTTTTTTTGCTATTATTTTTATCTACGTACAGTTTTTAGCAGATATAGCTGAATTTTCATCACAATTGCTGAAGATTTCTAAACAACTTTTTATCTAGCATTTTTCTTTGATATCTTAAATATTTTCTACAAATTGAATTCTCAATCCATTAGGATCTAACACATAGAAAAATCTTGTGTGAGGATTTGGCTGTATTGGTCCACTATGAATGGCTATACCTTTTTCTTTAATAAAATTCATCATTTCATCTACTGACTTCACTTCAAATCCAAGAGAAATATGTTCTCCATAGTTTACTTCTTTCAAAGCTTCATTGCATATAAGTTCAATTTTTGTTTCCCCATCTCCTAAAAATGCGATTTCAACTCCAGGACCTGCATTAAATCTTTTACTTATGTTAAGTCCAACAATTTCTTGATAAAACTTTAAAGATTCCTCTAAATTTTTAACCATTAATGTACTCCAACAAAACTTCATAACTTACCTCTCCTTACCTATTAATTAAATTATTTCTACACTTTTATTATATCCAACTTTTTATATTGTTAAAAGAATATTTTAACAACAAAACTCCCCCTAACTCTAAAACACACAATAAAAAAAGTATCATAAAATTCATTTTATTGAATATAATTTTTTCTTATATATTCAATCCATTCGTTTTCTATTTGTTTCTCTTTTATACCAAAAATACCTGTAAAATCATCTGGAGCTTTTATTAAATTATATAGCTTATTATAACCAAATTCTTTAATTATAAATTCTGCTATAGTGTATGAATATTGATAGCCATCTCGTTTAAAAAACATATCAAAATCCTCTCCCGTATCTAATTCCTTAAATACAGGAAATGTATTATCCATTAATCCATTCTTAACTGTTTTCCTTATCCAGTTTTCATCATTATCCTTTGCTTCATAACAGGCTATTCCTTCATCTAACCATCGTGGAATATTCTTATTTATTCTATTTACTATAATATGAACAAATTCATGAACCGCTGTATTTAAAACATTGTTAAAATCTGAGCCTGGTGGTAGATTTAATGGTGATGCTATTATAATCTTACCTTTTCCAAGCCCACCCCTTATCCAATCAGGTGCATCTAAAAGCCCCAAAGCATTATGAAGTTTCTTTATATCATGATGAATCTCAATAATAACTTTTTCATCAATTTGCTGATTTAAATTAGTTGTAATTCTGTTATAATTATTTTCAAGCACCTCTGAAATCTTCTCTATACATAGCTTGTCCGCTTCTGTATAGTTTATTATAAAATGCTTAGTTTCTTTTCTTAAATTCAATTTGTAATCTTCATCTAAAATTTTTGTATATCTAACTTGATCTCTATTGTCTATAAAAACCCTATCAACCATCTTAAATCCAGCTCCTTCATAAAATTTTCGAAGCCTTGGCCTAAAAGTTCCACAATTAAGTCTTAAAGAATTTACTCCTTGTTTTTTGCATAGTTCTTCTGCCGATTCAATTATCTTTCTACCATATCCCATTTTGCTATATTCTCTGCTAATAGCCAACTTATGTAAGATGCCACATTCATACTTTTCAAGCTCTTTCCAGAAAAGTGGATCATACCACTGAAGAACGTATGCTCCAATTAAATTTCCATTATCATAACATAATTTCATTTCATTAATGTCATATTTTTTTAGCAGCTCGTAAGGTGTTAAATTTTCTATCTTCCACATAGTTTGTCCTATTGAATCAAGCCATTTTGCTGCTTCAATTAGAACTTCAGAAAAAATTTCTATGTTACTTTTGCTTACATTGATAATTTCCATTGTTACCTCTCCTAAGCTCTGTTATTTTTCCATAATTCCAATATTATCTAACTTATTTTTAAACCACTCTTTATCCCTCTTAGTTTCAAATCCTTCTTCCGGTATTAATAAACAATTTTTAGATTTACTAAATAACATATAATAATCTCTGCCTCTAAATACTTTTTCATATAATTCCCACTTTGCTTTAGATTCACTTATGCTACCTATTAACTTAATTTCATCCTCCGAAAGAACTATAACCATTTCATCATAAGATTTCTTATTTTTTTCTATTCTGCCCAAGGGTGAATTATAGTAAAAGTGAAATATGAATACTAAATAGAGAAAACAAAAAAATATTATTAAGCCTGCTAGCACAATAAATTCTGAGCAAAAATATATTATTATTGCTGCAGAAATTACTATAAGATTAATAATTATTTCCTTAATGTGTTCTTTATAAAAATAATCCTTCCAACATTTTATTACCACCTCACTTGAGTATTTAATGTTAATATTTTTATTGCTTTCCAATATGTCACCCCTTAATTGATTTCTTTTTCTAACTCATATAAATTAGAAAGCACTTTACATCTATTCTTATTGGCTATTTTATTTTTTAATAATAATAATTTATTTCTATTAAGTAAAATAGCCTTAATGCCCAATTTAAATGCTCCCTCACAATTCCTAGGATTATCATCTATAAACAAGGCTTCTTCTGGTTTTACATTTAATTCAGAAAGTGCACTTTTATACATTAATTCATTCGGTTTAGTTACTCCTTTCTCTGAAGAAATAACAAATGAAGAAAAATAATCTCGCAGTTTAACTTTCCTAAACACATTTGCTAAAGATGGCCAGGCATCAGATATTACTGCCAGTTTATATTTCTTGCTCAGCTTTGGTATAACCTCGAAAACATCACTATAAAATTCATATTTATCATAATTAAATACTAAATCCTTAGCCAATAGTTCTATTTTCCTTGAGCTTAACTGTAATTGCGGTAATTCCGCAGAAAATATATTAAAGAATTCTAAGAAGTGTTTATACTCCTCTTCCTCTGTGGTGATTAATTTTTGTTCATCTATGTATTTCCCTGCTTTTTCAAATGCATTATTTCTATCAGAAGAACTGATTTCCTTATACTTTTGTGGATTAATATATTCAAAAAACTTTGGAGAAATAAACCACTTCCCTGATCTTGGCTCATTTAAAACTCTGCCTGAATCAAATAAAATAGCTTTTATGTTTTTATACTCTGCTAAACTAGACACTATTTACGCCTCCTTGTAAAATTGCATCAATCCCATTTAAATATATGGTTATTATAGCACATTTTGTAATCACAATATTGGAATAGAACACTTTTAATGATGATAAAAAGTTAGGCACATGAAAGAAAATAATAGACCAAAGATGCGACGTATATTTTGCGTTAGACAAGGAAGTAAATTCTGCTCATAGCGGGTCTATTAGTAAAATTTGCTGATGCAGTATGACACAAAACAGACAAGCATACTGGTCTGTTATTTTTTTGATTGTGCCTTATTAAATTTAAGCAAAAAAATAAAGGTAAATTAAGCATTTCTACTTAATTTACCTTTACTCATGATATATGAAACTCACTCATATATACTATACATTTCCTGTATAATCAGCATTTAAAAACATGTTAGCTTCTTTTGTTCTTCTCTTATATAATCCTGCAAGTGTTTGTCCTCCTGCCTTACTCCAAGCTTGAAAATCCAAAGTAATTATATTACCATCTCTAACACCTGCGCATACGTTTTTAAACAACGTAGATCCTAATACTCCGGCTGTGCCAACATTATAGCTCATTGATACTAAAGCATCAAATTCATTTTGCGTAAGGTTTGCACCTTTATCCTCTAATCCAGTCTTTATTGCAGGAGCATACTTATCATTTATCCAGTCTTTTAACATTTGAGTTGCTTCTTCTTCTGTAACACTTTCCAAACCTTCTATCTCAGAACCAGTCATACCATATCCTAATGTTTTTACTCCAACTTCATCATAATACGGAGTAGCTGAAAAGCCTTCAAAAGACTTAACAAAATCAATTAGTTTATCAGATATTAAAGAATTATCAATTAAGCTTCCATCCTCATTAAAGGTATAACTTTTTCCATTAATACTAAAGGTGCCATTTTTATACATAGCACCTTTTGAACCATTGCTTTCAGGCTCTAAATAATACCACTTACTATTGCTCGAATCTTGCCACCATCCTGTAAACATCTGACCTTTGTCATTTACTCTATACCAAACATCATTTAATTTCAACCATTCATCGCAGGCCATCTGCCCATTTGAATAAAAATAATACCAATAGTCACCTATTTGATTCCAGCCTATAGCTAAAGTATTATCATCATTAACTAAACACCATGCCCATTTCCCCATTATGCCGCCTCCTAATTTGGCACTGAAGCACTTGTAGCATTAACATTTGTACCAATTTGTTGAGTGTTATCTGGATTATCTACAACTATTTTGGAACTAGCTGAATTATCTAAATTAGCTTGTACATTATTTGAAGTTTCAATATTTGAATTTACGTCACTTTCTTTATTACTTAAAATTTCTGATTCATTAAGACTACTTTCACTATTTTCTGTAGCTGTATTATCTTCTGGCGTTAAATTACTTTCTATTTTAACTTCTTCTCCGCTATTTTTATCGCTAATAACTTGTGCTGCAGCATTTGGACCAGTTTGGTCACTTATTCCTGGTGTGCTTGTATCAACAACGATTCCTGCTATTGTCAATATACTAAACACTGTATTTATTATATCAACATAATTGCTAGGAATAACTTTACTAGCATCAAGCCCCAATTGTTGCGATAAGAGCAATATTGCTCCTATCATTGATATCCAAAAAGTTTTATTTTTTAATCTTGCTTTTAAATCGATATTTAACATTTTACATTCCGCCTTCCTATTTACTTAATAACTGTTTTATAAAATAAACAATCAACAAACCAGTTGAAGATAATAAAAACCCAGATAACCACTTCAAGGTTGAAGTTAAGTCATCCAGGCTCTTACATAAATTATCTATTCTCGTCTTGCTTATAGCATCATTTTTCTCTAGTGTTTCAATCTTATTATCATGTTTATCTAATCTTTTATCATGTTCTTCGAGTTTTTCTTGCACTAAATTTCTGTCCATTTGGTCACCTGCCTTTGTAAAATTAATATAATAGCTACTAAAAAAGATTTCTTTAGTACTTGCTTATTTTCACAATACTCTACACTATATATC
>JAEZKY010000019.1 GCA_023435985.1 Bacillota bacterium
TTTGAACTGCCAATGCTTCTCCAAAAGCTCTTGCAATTCCAAGTACAATTCCTGTAAGTATTCCTGTTCTTGCCCCTGGGACTATTACTCTAGAAATAGTCTGCCATCTTGTAGCTCCAAGTCCATATGAAGCTTCAATGTGATCTTGTGGTATAGATTTTATTGCATCTATTGATAATGTCGCTATTGTAGGTAGTATCATTAATGAGAGAACTAAAATTCCAGCAATTAAAGAAAATCCCATTCCACCAAAATTATTTTTGATAAATGGAACCAATACTGAAATACCAACCCATCCATAAACAACTGAAGGTATTCCAACTAATATTTCCAATGAAGGTTTGATTATCTTCTTTCCAAATTTGCTTGATATAACATTCACAAAAATCGCCAAAGCAATAGCAATAGGTGCGCTTAAAATTACTGCACCTATTGATACCATTGTTGAACCTAAGATGAAACCAAGAGCTCCAAAGGAAGGCTCTCCTCCTTTGTTGGGCTTCCAATTATTCGTGAATAAAAATTCTGTGACACTATATCCATCTGCTGTAAATATTCTTATTCCTCTTGATGCTATGAATATTATTATCGCTATTGTTATCACTATTATTAATATTCCGCATATCCCTGCAAAGCCTTGACCTAAATATTCATTTTTAAGCCTTTCTTTAAAACTTCTTTTTTCCATTTTGATCATCCTTTAATTTTGAATTATTTTACTTTCATTTCACTTCCTGAAACAAATCCTAAATTATCTAAAACTGATTTATCAACTTTGTTTGTACAATAATCGATAAAGTCTTTAGCTACCCCTGTTGCTTCTCCTTTAGTATACATATGTCCCCAAGACCAGAATTTATATGAACCATCTTCTATGTTTGCTTTTTCTGCAGCTACACCATCAAGTTTTACTACTTTTATAGCATCTTTTGCAGATTGATCATTCATGTATGCAAGACCTAAATAACTGATTGCTCCATCATTTTCTTTCATTGCACTTAATACTGCTCCATTTGAATCTTGAGTTACTCCTAAAGAATCATTTTCTAGAGACTTATCTCCTCCAAGTACTACTGTTGTAAATGTTGCTCTTGTCCCTGAACCAGCAGTTCTATGAATTATTAATATTGCCTTATCAGGACCTCCAACTTCTTTCCAGTTAGTAACTTTTCCTGAGAATATGTCTTTAAGTTGAGCTGATGTTAAATTATCTATTCCTAAATTCTTGCTTACTACAACACCAAAACCTTCAGCACAAACCTTATGATCAACTAATGTTTTTGCTTTATCTGCACTTAAACTTTCTTCTGCAAATATATCTGAATTTCCTATATCTACTGTTCCGTCAGCTACTTGTGTTAATCCTGTACCAGAGCCACCTGCTTGAGCACTTATTTGTGCATCTGGATTTGCCTTATTGTACGGGTCAATTGCCTGCTCCATTAATGGTAATAATGCTGATGAACCACTTATTGTTATAGATCCTGATACCTTGCCAGTTGATTCAGTTTTTGTACCATTATCTGCTTTATCGCCACCATTTGATGAACTTCCACAGCCTACCATAGCGCCCCCTAGGACTGTCACTAATAAAGCGCCTATAACTAATTTTAATGTTCTCTTTTTCATTATAATTTCCCTCCATAAATAAATTCGACTTCATTTATTTTTCATATTTTTTCTATCTACATATACTATAATATAACCAGTTAGTTAATCTATTATTATGGGTATGTTAAGTTATATTAGAGGAATGTTAAAAAGATTTAACATTCGAATGTATAAATTGTCATAAATCAAACCATATATAGGCAAAGCAAGTATATCATGCTCTAATGACAATAAAAAAAGACTGCATATTACATGCAGCCTACTGTACATATGGAATTTTAACTTCAAATACAGTTCCTTCTCCAAGCTCACTTTTAACATTAATTTCTCCATTAAATAGTTTAGCAATGTGTTTTACAATTGCGAGTCCCAGACCCGTTCCCCCTTTCTTTCTTGACTTATCAACTCTATAAAATCGTTCAAATACTCTGGATATGTCTTCTTTAGGTATTCCTATTCCATTATCCTTTACTATTAAACAATAAAATCTATCTTTATTATAACTTGATATTTCTACCTTTCCAGAACCATCTTTTGAATATTTTATAGCATTTTCAACCAAATTCAAGACCAGTTGATAAAATTTATCTTTATCTCCTATGATATTTCCTGCATAATCGTCTTTAAATTCTAGTTTTATATTTTTGTTAACTGCAACTTTTCTCATAATGTTAAGTACTTCTTCTATTACTGAATTTGGTTTAAATTCATTCATGTCAAAGGTTAAATTACTTTCAATACTCGATAACACTAATATATCATTTATTAGTCTTGATAATCTATCTGCTTCTTTATCTATAATATCCAAAAACTTTTCTCTTGTTTCATCATCTTTAACCAGCTTTAATGTTTCAGCAAAGCCCTTTATAGATGTTAATGGAGTTTTTAACTCATGTGATACATTAGCAACAAACTGACTCCTCATAAGCTCTACCCGATTTATATCTGTAATGTCTTGAAAGGTTATAACCTTCCCTATGTTTTCCTCTCCATCAAACATATCTGATTTCTTAATCTTAAAATCTCTCTCCACTGGATGCAGCATTTTTATTTCTTTATCACTTTCTTCTTCCTGTTGCAAGAAATCACTTATATCATAATCATTTACGTAATCCAATAAGTATTCGCCGACGATGTTTTTCTTAATTCCAAGTAACAATTCTGCACATGGATTAATTGAAATAACTTTATCTTGATTATCAACCGCTACAACACCGCTATTCATACTTTTTAATATTGATTCTATTCTGTTTTGCTTATCTATTACTTCATGAATTTTAATCTGCAATTGTTCAGCCATATTGTTGAAGCTGTTTCCCAAAGTTCCAAGCTCGTCATTAGTTTTAATATTAGCCCTTATTTTATAATCTCCGTGAGTCATTTTAAGAGTTACAGTTTCTAATTCTTTTACTGGATCAACAATTTTTTTTACTAATCTTAGTGATAGGATTAGTGAAAATGGAATAACTAAAGCTAATATTCCTAAGCAATATACAAGATTTTCTTTTTGAAGCATAGTTATTGTATAAACACTTACTGAGCTTCTTATTACGTAACTATTATTTAATTTAGTTGCATAATAGATTAAATTAGCCTTAATCGTAACACTATATCTCTTTGAATGCCCCTCTCCAGTTTCAAATGCTTCCTTAACTTCTTCCCTATCCTTATGATTTTCTGTACTTACCTGTTCATTATCATATAAAACAACGCCACTATTATCTATAAGTGTAAAACGTACATTTATGCCATTTATTTTTGTATTATTTAGTGTCTTAAGTGCTTCATAATCATTCTTGCTAATGTCTGTAACATTATTAAGTTCAGAAATTAAATAATTTATGTTTTTAAGTTCTTCATCTGTATTTTTAATTTGTTCCATATTTATTATTAAAATAAAAGATGAAGCCACAATTAATATTGCAAATAGCACTGTTATAATAACTGAAGTTAATATCTTGTTTTTCATTTCTATTCTGCCGGGTTAAATCTATACCCTACTCCCCTTATAGTTTCAATAAATCTTGGATTCTTATCATCTTCTTCTATCTTCTTTCTTAGGTATCTTATATGAACATCTACAGTTCTTGTTTCACCAATGTATTCATATCCCCATATTTTGTCCAATAAAGTTTCTCTTTTGAGTATCTTACCTCTATTTTTTATTAATATTTGAAGAAGTTCAAATTCCTTTAAGGTTAAATCTACCTTTTTCTCATTAACATATACTTCATGCCTCTCAAAATCCACCCTGAGATTTTGTGAATCATAAACATCATTTTCTTCTATTTCATTAAATGTATTGGTCCTTCTTAATACAGCTTTTACTCTTGCAAGTAATTCTCTTACAGAAAAAGGCTTTGTTATATAATCATCAGCACCAAGTTCAAGTCCGAGTATCTTATCCAGTTCCTCTCCTTTTGCTGTAAGCATTATTATTGATGTTTTTTTCATTTCATTATCTCGTTTTATTTCCTTACAAACATCAAAGCCATCAATTCCTGGTAACATTAAATCAAGCAGTAGTAAATTTGGTTTTTCTGCTTTGGCTATCTTTACTGCTTCTATCCCATCATTTGCTGTAAAAACATCATATCCAGCGTTGAGTAAGTTAAATTTTATTAATTCAACTATATGTTCTTCGTCATCTACTATTAGTATTTTTTCCTTAGCCATATTTCTATTTCCCCCTTAATGTAACATAATAAAAGCAAACATTCTGCCATAAGAACCTTGGGATTTCCTGTATGAATGTAATTTTATAGTATTAGTGCAATAAGTACATAAATTTATGCTGTTAATATTACCCTCTTTTACACCAGCACCTCTTAAATCATCAATTATGCATGCTTCAAGATTAAGTTTTCTTCCATCAAATAACTCAGCTTCACGTAAATTCTTCTTTTTCTCTATGAAACTCGATTTTAACTCTTCTGAAATTTCGTAACAGCACTTTCTAATATGTGGACCAATATATGCTTTTATATTTGCTTCATCTATATTAAATTCTTCCTTCATTTTTTTTATAGTTTTTAGTGTGATAGATTCAAAAGTTCCTCTCCATCCACTATGGATTCCTGCTATTACGCCCTTTTCTTCATCTACCAATATTATCGGCACACAGTCAGCTGTAAAAACACCAATAATAACATTTTTCTCATTAGTTATTATTGCATCTCCTTCATGATCTTTAATACTTTTTTTATCTTTTTTATATCTTAAGATTTTATCACTATGAATTTGCTTAAGATATATAATATCATCTGCATTAAATTCTCTCTTTAATGAATTCAGTTCCTTTACTCCTTCTTCAGTACTTCTATTAAAACTTCTTCCTTTTTCAGCATTTGTAAAAACAATCTTTGATTTTTCATTATCTATAATTAATAAATCTTCTTCTTTCTTTAACGAATCCAATTCTATACTATTCACTTCATTCCTCCACTTTTTACAATATAATTGCTCATAGGTATACAATTTCTAAATTTGACTTCTAAAGATATAAATATATTTATATCTTTACTAGATTTTATGTTTATACTTTTCCCAGAAATTACATACATTTTTGTAACCTCAAGGATCATAATATGAAGCAGCATTTGAACATTAGATCTCTATATTTTAAATGCATTTGCTATTTACTTAATATTAACATTCTCTTGCTAATTTATCATCTTTGTTAACTAAACTTTAACTTATATATAACATTTTTATGAACGCTATACTATATCTATTAAGTAATCAGTTATATCTTATATTTTTACAATCATAAAAAGGACATTGAAATTATATTCAACATCCTTAACAACATAATTATGTTACAAGATTTTTTATTTCCTCTAAGAAAGTATTTATATCCTTAAATTGTCTATATACTGATGCGAATCTTACATATGATATTTCATCTAATTCTTTTAATCTAGCCATAACCATTTCACCTATATGCTCTGATTGAACTTCTGTAACCATACTATTAGATATTGCTTTTTCAATATCATATGCTATTTCTTCAATTTGCTTCCTTGATATAGGCCTCTTTTGGCATGCAATAATTAACCCGTTAATTATCTTCTCTTTATTAAAATTTTCTCTGGTTAAATCTTTTTTAATCACTAAAATTGGAAAGTCTTCTATCTTTTCATAAGTAGTATAACGCTTAGTACATTTTAGACATTCTCTTCTTCTTCTAATTGTTGAATTATCCTCAGTTGATCTTGAATCAACAACCTTACTTTCCTCAAATCCGCAAAATGGACACTTCATACTTTCATTCACCTCTTTGCTTTAGTGTATTAGGTATATTAAAAAAATAACAAGTAAATATGCTAGTCTATTTTACATCATCTTTCATATGTATGTTTACCTAATAATCTGCTATGAGACAAGTCATATCTCCACTTTCAGACGAAATACATATATGCATGGCTTGTTAAACCAGTTACTCTATTTCATATACCTTAAACCTTATACTTATTATACATATTTTTTCTCAATATGGCTATATATTGTTTGTGCTAACTTTTTCTTCTTTTGCATTTACCAATATAACATCTTTACCTATCCTAACTATGTCTTTCCACAAAATTTCCTTTTCATCTTCTTTTGTGAACCACGACTTTAATTCTCCAGGCAATATTAACGAAACTATTTTATTAGTATCACAGTCTATTTTAAAATCTTTTATGAATCCTATTTTAGTTCCAGTTAATATATCGATTACTTCCATATTTCTCATAGCATTAAGTGAATGTAGTTCTAGTTCCATATTTTTTCACCCCATAATTAATATATTACTAGTATCTTATTTCTATACATGCTTTCTCATATGCTTTAAAGCTGTCTTTTCCAATCTTGAAACCTGCGCCTGCGAAATTCCAATTTCATCTGCAACTTCCATTTGAGTCCTTCCGTTAAAAAACCTTAAATTTAATATCAACTTCTCTCTATCTGTCAGTTTTTTCATCGCTTCTTTTATCGAAATATTTTCAAGCCAATGTTCATCAGTATTTTTGCAATCACTTATTTGATCCATTACGTAGATAGCATCTCCTCCATCATGGTAAATAGGTTCAAATAATGATACAGGATCTTGTATTGCGTCTAATGCAAATACTACTTCTTCTCTTGGCAATTCTAGTTCTTTTGCGATTTGCGATATAGTGGGTTCTTTATTATTATCTTTTATAAATTTTTCTCTCATAATTAATGCTTTATATGCAATATCTCTTAATGACCTGCTCACCCTAATAGAATTATTATCTCTTAGGTACCTTCTAATTTCACCAATTATCATCGGTACTGCATAAGTTGAAAATTTAACATTTTGAGACAAATCAAAATTATCTATAGATTTCATAAGGCCTATGCAGCCAACTTGAAATAAATCGTCAATATTTTCACCTCTATTATTAAACCTTTGGATAACACTAAGCACTAATCTTAAGTTTCCTTTTATAAAAGTCTCTCTAGCAGTCTTATCTCCCGCTTTCATTTGCAGAAAAAGCTGTTTTTTCTCTTTCTCTTTAAGTACAGGGAGTTTTGAAGTATTAACGCCACATATTTCTACTTTGTTAATTATCACAAGTATTCACCCCTTCGAAAGTAATAATCCATTGCATTAAACATTATCTCCGATAGGTAATACTTTTATACTTGAAGACAAGCTAAATCATTCTACTTATTTCTTTTTTTAATCTTTTAATTATTTTCTTTTCTAGTCTAGATATATATGATTGAGAGATTCCAAGCATATCAGCAACCTCTTTTTGTGTCTTTTCTCTAGTCCCATTTAATCCAAATCTAAGTCTTACTATTTCCTTTTCTCTGTCATTCAAGCTTTTTAATGCCATAATGAGCAACTGCTTATCAACTTCGTCTTCTATCAAATTGTAAACAGTATCATTTTCAGTTCCTAATATATCTGAAAGCAGAAGTTCATTTCCATCCCAATCAATATTTAAAGGTTCATAAAATGAAATCTCAGCTTTTATTTTACTATTTCTCCTTAAATACATTAATATTTCATTTTCTATACATCTTGATGCATAAGTAGCAAGCTTTATTTTTTTTTCAGGATTAAATGTATTAACTGCCTTTATTAATCCTATAGTTCCAACTGATATTAAGTCTTCAACATATACACCGGTGTTTTCAAATTTTCTTGCTATATAAACTACTAATCTTAAATTTCTTTCTATGAGTATGCTCCTAATATTTTCATCTCCATTATTTAATTTATTTACTAACTCTTCTTCTTCATCCTTTGAAAGTGGCGGAGGCAGTGCATCATTACCTCCAACATAATATAACTTCCTCCTAAATAATTTGAATTTACTTATTAATTTATTAAATAACAGAATTAACTTTTCCATTAATACCCTCCTTATATACTACTCCCCTTGATAATAATGCATTGAATTCAGATTCCTTGTTTAGCTTTTCTTTACATGGACATATTATCGCATCAATCTCTTCATACGGAAGATTTTTATTTCTTATTTTTATATTATTAACTCTTATACCTTTAAGATTACCACCATACCCAATAGAACTATAGAGTATATGGTACGTATTTTTGTTAAAATTAATATCACTTATTAAATTTTCTTCAACCAATATACATGGAAGATTTGTAATAGGTTCTCTAAGTTCATTTCCAGTGTCTAAAAAACTTTTAAAATTATATTTCTTATCCTTCACTTCAAATTCAATTTCAAAAATAAAATTATTTGTAAATAAATTATCTTTAATATATTCTATAAATCTATCACAGGCAATATATATAAGCATTATCGCTAAAATAACATACTTAATTGAATATTTCTCAATTTTAAATGAACTTCCAAGCATATATGAATTTTGTTTTAGCGATAATAAAAAACATATTCCACTTAAAGTAAATGATATCATTAAGAATATAGCTAATAACTTTATCATATTAAAAATGCTTGTACTTCCATATACTAACCTAAGCATTATGCAAGCTACAATCAATTCGAAAGGCAGATAAGATAATATCTTCAGTCCTGGAATTACAAGCACTAAGGTATATAATCCTCCTATAAAGCTAGAAATCATTAATGCAATTACTTTACATTTATGTTTTATACACCTCATGGTTAAAGTTAATAAAAAGAAATTTACTATACAATTTTCTAAAACCAAGACATCTGCATAAATTTCCATGTTAACTCCTCC
>JAEZKY010000314.1 GCA_023435985.1 Bacillota bacterium
TGCATTTACAATATTGTTGATACTTTTTGCAAAATCTGCTCAATATAAACAATTAGGTAGATTAGCACTTGCTCCAAACTTATTTAATATTAATGAACCAATATTATTTGGTGTTCCAGTTGTAATGAACCCAATAATGGGTGTACCATTTATACTTACACCGGTAATAAATGCAATATTACTTTATCTTGCAATCAAATCAGGTATACTTGCACCAATGGGTGGAACAATGCCACCTTGGACAGTACCAACTATATTCTCAGGTTTAATAATTGGTGGTCCAAGTTATGCTATAGCACAATTTGTATTCTTAATAACTTCAGGCTTGATTTACTTCCCATTCTTCAAGAAAGTAGATGCAATATCTTATGCAGATGAATTAGCTGCACAGCATGGGGAAGGCGTAGAAGCTTAGTAAATTTATTATAAGATGATTAAAAATTAAATAAAGTTTGCATAGCAAACTTAATGAAGTAGCCCTTTTATTAACAATTTAAAAATATATTTAAACTAAAGATTTCAATGAATAAGATTGAAGCTCGATATTTGTACTATAGTATGAATGTCGGGCTTCTTTCTTACTTTAATTTTATTTGAAAATAATTTTATGCACAAGAGAAGTATTTATTTAACAATTATGTAATAAGTTTAATTTATAATTATGGAAGGAGATTCATTGAGCTTTAATGTGGCTTACTATAATTAAAATTTTATATGATATAATTGGTGTAAAGTGGATTAAATTACTGAAGTGTAATTAATTGTATTTAAGTAATAAACAGTGTGGGGGGAACTATGTTGAAAAAGAGAATATTAGTAGTAGAAGATGAGTTTTCAATTAATGATACTTTGAAATTCGCTCTTTTGAAGGAAAACTTTGAAGTAATAGGAGCATACAATGGGAAAAGCGCTTTGAAACTTCTTGAGGAATTTAAACCTCATTTAGTTTTGTTGGATATAATGCTTCCTGACATAAATGGTTTTGAATTATGCAAGGTCATGAACCAGAAATGTTATGTAGTTATGCTTACTGCAAGAGATGATGTGATTGATAAAATATTAGGAATGGAAATTGGAGCTGATGATTACATAACAAAGCCATTTGAAATAAGAGAAGTTATAGCACGAATAAATGCTATTTTTAGAAGGGCACGTAAAAATGTTTTAGATAATAAAAATATAAGTGTTAAAGAAAATGTTTTGGAATGTAATGAAAATAATGATGTTAAGAATAATTTTACGAAAGATGAAATTTCTATTAATTTTGATAGAAGAACAGTGCTGAAAGATGGAAAGGAAATCATGTTAAAGAGAAAAGAATTTGATTTATTAAGTTATTTGTATAAGAATAGAGGAATTGTTTTTACAAGGCAGCAGCTTTTAAATGAGGTTTGGGGATATGACTATTATGGTGATACTAGAACCGTTGATGTACATATTAGGAGAGTGAGAGCAAATCTTGGAGATGATAAGGAGAATCCAGTTGTAGAAACAGTTTTTGGTGTAGGATATATGGTAAGATAAAACCTTAAGTTAGGAAGTGAAAAATATGCTTAAAACACTAAAAGGAAAAATAATGATAGGAATTATTTTTTCTCTCATTATTTTTAATTTGGGGTTAAGTATTTTCATATATAATACTTTTTATACAAATATAAAAAATAATATTAAAGATGATATGGATAGTATCAGAAAGTTTAGTATAAGCACTTTAAAATATAGTGCTATGGTTATTGAAGATGATAGCAAGGTAAAAAACAAAACTGTTTATGAAGTTAACAGTAATTACGATTGTTATGTAGGATTATATGATTTGAACAATAATCCAATAGATTATAAAGGCAATACATTATTTGAAGATAGCATTAATAATATTCTGAAGGATTCCCAAGAAAAAAGTTCAATAATAATGTTTAATATTAAAAACGGACTAATTTGTACATATGTATATCCTGTTTATCTTAATGGAAAATACGATTCGAGTTTAGTTCTACAAAAAAGCTATGATGATTACTATAATAACATTAAAAGTACTATGACCAGCATAATAGCTGCACAAATTGTTCTTTTAATGGTCATAATAGGCGCTTTAAATTATTTCATAAATAAAATAATAAGCCCTTTAAAAAAGCTTAGTAGTGAGATGAAAAAATATGGAGAAGGAAAAGAAGTCGATAGGATTTTAGTAAAAGCTAAGGATGAAATAGGACAAGTTACTAAGTCTTTTAATGAAATGATTGAGGAAAAGAAAAAATTAGAGAATATATCAAAAAACTTTTTTAATAATGCAACTCATGAGCTTAAGACTCCAGTTACTTCGATATATGGATATGTTCAAATATTAAAAGAAGAAGATTTAAATAACATGGATGAAGAATTTAAAAAAAGAGCTGTCAATAGAATAATGCTGGAATGTGGAAAGTTAAAAGAGCTTATACAGAAGCTTCTTGAAATTTCTAGGGGCAGTGTTAGAAAAAAGGATATAAAGCAAGAGGTGAAGCTTAACATATTAATTAAAGAGATATGTGATAGATTAATTGATAGAAGCAGGCGATTAAATAAAGAGTTTATTATTAATATAGATGAAATTACTATAATAGCTGCAAAAGAAGATATTGAGCATATAATTTTAAATTTAATTGATAATGCTTTAAAATACTCTAAAGGTAAAAATATATATATTTCTCTAAATAAATTTGAAAAAAGTAAAGATAAGTTTATATTTGAAATAAAAAATAAAATTACTGCAATACCTAAAAATATTTCTGAAAATTTATTAGAGCCATTTGTCAAATATAATGAATTTGATGGAAACTTAGAGGATAGTATTTCAAGTTCTGGATTGGGTCTGTATTTATGTAATGATCTGGCTCGAAAGAATATGCTTACTTTAAGTTATGAAATAAGAGATAATCAAATCTCTTTCTATTTATTAAGCTAGAATTTTTATTAAGATATTACAATGGTGTTACAAAATTATTAAATGAGTGATAGATGTTAAAGAGATACTACAATAACATTACAAAAATGTAAAAAGCATTGAATGTATCCAGAATGAGTATATTATGGATATTGTACCAAACGTACAAGTTAAATATTTATTATTGTTTATATGAGGAGGAATAAATTAATGAAGAAAAAAGTATTAAATCAATTAATTGCAGCAGTTTTGGTTTGTGGAAGTATTTTAGCAGCAGGAATGACACCAGTAAATGCAGAAGTAAAAACTCAAACGGGAATTATTACAGAAAATGGTAAAACATACCTTTATAATGGATTAGGTCAAAAAGAAACAGGTTGGGTTAATATTAGTGATAAATGGTACTATTTTAATGAGAATGGCGAAATGCAAAAAAATATAACTTTAAAGATAAATGACAAAAATTTTAAATTTGATGAAAATGGAATAGCACTTGATGAAAATGGAACCCAAGTTAGTGACAATGCAACTGATAAAGTAGAAGAAAATTTAAATAAATATGGAGCACATATTAAAATTAAAAATGGGATGATTTACTACTGCGATGCTTCAAATAAAGAAACAGGATGGGTTTGTGAAGTAAGTGGTAAAATGCATTATTATAATGAAAAAGGTGAAATGCAAAAAAATACAACCGTTAAAGATCTTACTGGCAAAGAAGTAAAGCTCAATGAAAAGGGAGTACTTGTAGGTGAGCATGGATGTGATCTAATTGGTGGAGAAGAAGTTACTTACGATAGCTCTGAAGCTTATAAAGAGAGCCATAAGCAGTGGAAAAAGGTAGGTAATGATTGGTATTATTACTTTGGAGACCAAGGAATTAAAATTGCTGACAGCTGGCAACGAGATAATGGATTATACTATTATTTTGATCATGATGGAAAAATGCAAAAAAGTACAACAGTTAAAAGTGAGAAAGGTAATGATTGTGTATTAAATGCAGATGGAGCATTAATTAATAAAAGCACACCAGACATTACATTTGATGATGATAATTATGAGTGGAAACAAGTAGATGGAAATTGGTATTATATGAATTCTGATGGGGATAAAGAGAAAGGATGGATTCAAGATAATGGTAAGTGGTATTATTGCAATAAAGATGGTGTAATGCAAAAAAATACAACTATAATAGACCATGATATTAAATATGTCTTAGGTACAGATGGTGCTTGGATTAAATAATATCTGCATTACAATTAAGTTTTTAATTTAACAATTATGTAATAAGTTTGCCTTATAATTATTTCTATTGAATTAATTTAGAAAGTAATTATAAGGCTGCTCTGATTTATTTTAGATTACTATTTTATTTATATGTGTATTGTGCTGGGAGGGGAAAGATGAAAAAAGTATTTAGTTTGATAGCTTTATTAGCAGTTATATTTTCTTGTATTTGTATGTATTATCGTGATTACATAAAGAAAGGTCATGAAGAGGTTGAAGTTTTAAATACAGATGTCAGCATTAATAATATAAAAAGCATTATTGATATAAAAGATGAAATTGATGATGCTTATGAAGAAGTTCCATTAGGGTATAACAATGGAAATATATATCTAATAAAATACGATTCAACTAATAAAAAATTATATAATAATAATATTTTCATTTTAAATAAAGATGGAAGTACAAAAGAATGTGAAATTAAATTACCAGATAACTACTCAAATTGCGAGCTAAGTATTTATGGAGATAAGATTTTTGGAAAGGATGGATATTTTAATTGGCAATCTGGAAAGGAATATAAACTACTTTCCGGTGAAAATGATGAGTTAAGTACAAATTGGTATCCTGTTTCTGGAAACGTTGATTATTATTTATATGTAGAAAATAGCTCTCAGAGTAAAAAATACATATTATATAATATTAATAGTAATGAAGAATATAAATTCGAGTGTAATATTGATAGTGACGATGTTATTAATGGAATATTTTATGATGACATATCAAAAAATTTCTATGTAATTTGTCCAGATAACGTGATAAAAGAAATAAATTTTGCTGAAAGTAATTTTACCTTAGAAAAATATGATGATATGAAAGTTAATGATAAGGATCATGAGGCTAAAAATGAAAAGCTCACTAATAATTCCTTAAATTATACATATTGTTTAGAAGGCGAGGCATACGCAGGGGTAGATTATAATGATAAATATCAGGACAGTATTAATATTAATCAATATGAGATAGCTGATAAGTTTACAGAGCAATTAAACAATATAACTTTATATGGATATGATAGTTTTTATAAAGAATATATATTAATTAAAAAAGATGATGATAAAAGTGGTAAAAAAGTATATTTAGCCAAGCTTGAGAAAAAAGGATTTGATATGCTTATTGAAATACCTAAAATATATGGTGATGATAGTAAAATAAGCATTCATATGGTTGATTCACAAAATGTATTAGTAAAAGAAGAAAATTATGATAAAGAAAATAAAAAAATTAAAAACAGATATTTAGTTTATGATTTAGCTGAATATTTTCAGGATAACACAAATAAGTTAAAAAATGATAATGATAAATTATCGCTGAAAAATGCATATAAAAATATTAATGAATATAATGATTCTAATTCTAAAAATAAATTGAGCGAGAATGAAGAAAACAAAAATTATCAAGAAGTTGAACAAACTAAACCAACATTAAAAGATAATGATTCAAAAGAAAATGACAGCAACAGTAAAGGTAATATTAATGATACACAGGGTAATGATTATAGAGAGCATGATTCATCATGGAGAAAGGGAAATGGGGATTGGTATTATTATAAAGATAATGATGAAAAAGTTATAGGCTGGCTAAAGACTGAAAGAGGCTGGTATTATTTTTATAAAGATGGGGTCATGCAAAAAGATGCAATTGTTGTCGGAAAGAATGGTAAAGAATATAAATTGGGGCATGATGGATTATTACTTAATCCAGATTCAGAGATAGATTATGATTATGATGCAGGTAAGGAAAAAAATAAAAAGAGTAATGATGAA
>JAEZKY010000323.1 GCA_023435985.1 Bacillota bacterium
TGCGCTCCATTCATATCTATGCATATAAAATTTGCCACTTTATCTATGATTTTAATGATATAAAAATATTAAAAAATAAAATTTGATATTTTTAGTGGAACACTTGTTATTTCTTGATCATAAGTAAATCCAGGAATTGATATTCCTATGCTTAACATACTAATCCCTTCATTTGCTTTACAAACTGCATTTCTATTTTCTAGCCTATCATCAATAACAGCGATAGGTGTTCCATATTTTTCTCTTATTTCTTTTTGTCTTAATGCTTTAATTTCTGCATCACCAATATTTTGTTCTCCCTCATGAGGAGGAATACCTATAAGCAATATAGGATTCTCTATTCCTCCATTTATAAGAACTTGTCTTGTAGGTTCGAACTGTTCTTCAATCCACCTTCCTGAAATATAAACTGGAATTGCTCCTCTCTTTTCTAACTCACTAACAAATAATATAAGTCCCTCTGTAAGTATATCCTCAGTAAGACCTTCTGTAATCCAATATTCATTAAAGAATGTTGAATAAACACTTGCTTCCATTCCAGTTGCATCTTTATCTCCAAGCCATTTTAATTCCGGATATTTTTCTGGTAATTTATTTCTACTCATAAAATCTCTCCATGCCTCTCGGCTATACCCTGGCAGAAGATCAAACCTTCCCTCATAATTTATAAATTCGTTAATACCATATTTTTCTCCTGTTATTTTAAGTGCATTTATTGTTCTATTTATAGGCTTAAATGTAGTCAAATCTATATCCATTTCAACAACTGGTTTAGCTCCTGATAATTTTACTCCTTCTATTTTCTCAAAAATTTTATTTATTGTACTAACTTGTATTCTTTCGGTAACTACTTTGCTAATATTATTATCTTTTGCCCTAAAATAGTAGGCTTTATCTTCCTTACCCATTATAACTTCGCTGGCTAAATCGATAAATAAACCATGTTCCACCACTCCTGAAATATTTGAAAGTTTCAATGCTAATTCTTCCACATTTGCAATATAATCAAATTTACAATCTAAAATATAATTACCTTCTTCTGTTATAAAATAACTATTATTTTCTTTTAATCGTAATCTAGGATTTCCACCATACTTTTTAATTTCTCGATAAACTTTTATCCATGCGAATGGTACAACTTCAATAGGTATACTAAATTTTTCACCCAATATCTCGACTTTTTTGCTAGAGTCTACAATAATTATTTCTTTTCTTGTTGCAGATGCAACTATTTTTTCATGTAAAAGACGTCCTCCTCCACCTTTAATTAACCTTAATTCTTGATCAAACTCATCTGCTCCATCAACGGTAATATCAATTACTGCTGGAATAAATGTGGTTATTAGTGGAATCCCTTCCTGTTCACATAACTCTGCTGTTATATCAGAAGTTGATACTGCCACAATGTTTAAACCATTTCTTACTTTCTCGCCAAGATGCTTTATGAAATAAGTAATTGTACTTCCACTGCCTACTCCTATAGTCATGCCATCCTGAATATATTTAATAGCTTCTACTGCCGCTAATTCTTTTTCCTTTTCAAAATTACCATGCATAACTATTCTCCTCTAATTACTAAATGATTTTTCTTATAAAGTTCTTCTACAAAAGAACGAGCCTTTTCAAAAGCCTCTTCAGGAGTATCAACAACCTCTCCAATATAACAGTCATCAGTTCTTGAATCATCCACGCCTAGTATCCTTATTCTATCTTTATCCTTAATTGTGCCGAAATCACGCATATGATCTAATAACTTAAAAAATGGATCCCAATAATCTTTATGAACAAATATTGCTTTTACTCTATTTTTTCTTAAATGATCTGTTTGAAGTTTTGAGAGAGTTTCACATACTTCCCATGCTGTCCCAAATCCTCCTGGCCAAAATAATATTACATGAGAATAATTTATTAAAACTGCTTCTCTTATTGACATATTATTCATTCTTAATCTAACATTAGAATATATGCTTTTACTCTTTTCTAAATTATAAAACTTCTCTTTACCAAATTGACAATCTATTCCTAATACATGTGCATTTTCCTCCCTTGCACCCTTTGCTACAGCTCCCATTATACCGGCTCCTCCACCAGTACAAATTGGAACATAACATCCACCTAATTCTTTTTCCTGATCATTAACTGCATATCTTCCCCATAACATACCAAACTTATGAGCTGATTCCCAATATTGAGTACATTTTTCTTCAATGGTATTTTGATGTTTAATTCTTGTATTAGCTAAGTCTACCTTGTGTTGCATTTTTTGTTTTCTTGAATCATCCTTCTCCTTAACTATATCCGCCTCTATATCCTTTGCAAAGTCATTAATCATCTCTATTCTTGATTCAATGGTTTCTTTAGCTTCTATACTAGCTGAACCCATAACAGTTATTACTCCATATTCCGCCTGATAATCAAACAATAATTTGGAAGCATATATATCTGCTACATTTTGTTCAGTTGTAAGTTCTCTATCATCAGGTACTACATTAACTTTTGTTCCTGAAACAAAAAATGAAGCTATACAGGGTTCTTGTGAAAAATCCTCCCATCTTAAATAGAATCCACTTTCACTAACGTTAAATGTTTCAATCCTACCATTACTATTAATATTGCTTACTGAAAGAGAGTAATCCTTATACATTAAATCTTTCTGTTCGTCAAATGCTATAGGTTCAGCGAAATCAATTTTAGCAACATTTCCCATACTTTCTTTTATCCACCAACCTGTTCCTGCTCCACTCCACTCATAGGTTTTAGGCTCAAAAGCTATTGTTCCATGAAATTCAATATTGTTCATATTCAAACATCCTTTCGTAAAAATTCAATCATATGCTATAAACTAACTTTAAAAATCATTTGATAATATACGTTAAAATCTACATAAATGTTTTACTTATGTATTATTCAATAAAACTATTTGTTATATAAATTAAATAAAAAAACTCAAATTCAGTTTGATACTAAATTTCTTGAAAAATCATCTGCAATCTCTTCAAGTCTTTTTCAATAACAGCTTTCTTTATTTGTATATATTTATTTTCTTCCTCTCTTGTAAAATCCATCTTATTGTTTTTCTTTTCTTTATAATAATTCAAAGTTCTTTGAGCTCTTCCGATAACTGTATTTTCTTCTTCATAATTAAGTTCTTTTACTCTTTTAACTCTGGAATCATTAAATAATGATTTTGCATTTTCTACATTCTGTTCTAACACCGCATTGTATAGCTCTATTCTTAAATTATTCTCTTCCTCATAAATAATTTTTTCAAAGAAAAGTCTATCTAATTTCGCAAGTAAAATCGCTGCTTTACCAAGATCAGAAACTTCTGCTTTATTTCTTGCTTTTAGAACTTCATTTATAGCATCAGGATCAAAAGCTCCCATTAAATGAGTATTTTTATCAATATAATGAAGACTAGTGCCAATGCCTAATCCATCAACTCCTGTAATAACACATCTCTCCACGTGCTCAGCTTTTAATCCAGCTGAAAAATATGTTTGCAAGCCATTTTCATGTGCTATGTGAACTAATTCAACAAATTCTTTATGACTCATCTGATCTATTATTGGTAAGCTTGGTACATTAATTGAGTCCGCTCCATCCCATGTTACCCTGTCAAACCCACCTTCTGATACTATCTTAATTCCTAACTTTGCGATTTCAAATCTTTGATCTATCTTATTTTTAGTATACTTATCATCAAAAATAGGCGTATTGATATTAATTGCGGCTGCTAAAGTTTGTCTCGTATTATCTCTTATAACATTCCCTACTACACTTTTCATAAACTTAATACAATCTGAACTTTCCATTCTCTCAATGGCAATTTTACAATCAGCCACACCATTTTGAAACATTGCTGTACAAGCGCTTGATATAATATGTACAGATTTTAATTTATCAATTTTATAATTTTCACTGCTTATATATCCATTTTTTTCTATATCCATACTACCATTTTCAAAAACTGGTCTTCCAATGAATGCTGTTACAGGTGCATCATTAGAAATATGCAATCTTACTTTTGCTGCATTTATAGCAGCTGGTAATCTGTATGGCTCAACCTTTTCTTTATCATTAATCTTATCTCTATCTATATGCTCAACATGTACAGCGACACCATCCATTAATTGGTTACTCATCGAAGTTATTCTAATATGATCAGCCCCTGGATCTGTACTGAAAATTAATGTTTGATGATTTTTTCTAAACCCTGAAGTTCCTATCCCCCTATACGAAAAATCTAAAGTTACCCCCTTTTTTATTAATGAATAAGCAAACCATACTGCACTATTTTCCTTTTGCGAAAACTCTCTTTCATTATTTCTTACATCCTTACAAATGCTCATCATAGAAGAAAGAAACTTTTTATTTTCAATATTATCAATAAAAGAATCTTTTAAATCGACTTTTATTTTCAAAAATTCATCATCATTTTCAATATACACATTATATTGGTCTGCTTTTAATAATATGTGTGATATTTTATTTTCATCCAATTCATTTAGATAACTTTTCTTAACTTCTGAGAATTTCATATATGAATTTAAAAGTATAAATGCATTGTTATCATTTTCTTTAAATATTTTAATTAGTTCATAAAGCTTATCGCCAATTACTGGCTTTAAATTTGGATAATTATTTATTAACCCATTTAATTGTTTTTCTGCTTCACTGTATAATTCTGATATCATGAAAAATTGTATTAATTCTGTAGGTTCCCTTTTTTCAAAATCATTACCAATACTTTCTTTTATTCTTATTAACTTAAAAAAATCAAGTAATTCTTCAAATATTAGTCTTTGAAACTCTATTGATGTTAATTTTCTGCTAAATATAATTCCTTCATTTTGAATGCTTTTATAATCTGACATAATTAATCCCTTCTTTATTTAATGTTTATTAAATGTTTCACTACAAATATGTATTTAAGTTGTCATCTATATATTAAATTAAATATATAGATATATGTTCTAAATTTAAACACTGTCAATATCAAAAAATTGCTAACAAGCTTATCTATACGACTCAGAATAAAAACTTCCATAGTATTATAACTATCATATATCTAAAATTATTGATGTAGGACAATGATCACTTGCTTCAGTATGTTCTGGTCCAATAGTAGCATATCTTTCCCCCTTATACTGTTTACATTTTGTAGTTAATCCTTTCCTATTTATCTCATTTCCTATAACATTTAAATTCTTATGTGTTAAAATATAATCTAACCTTGTTACTTTTTTTTCTGGAACATAATAATGAGTCCAAGTATCTTTCGGAAAAGAATCTGCTAATATTGGACAGTTTAATAAAGAAGATATGGAATCATCACCTGGTATTTGTGGATTATTAGGATCAACATTTAAGTCTCCTATTACAATAGGATATTTTCCTTCCTTATCTAATTTTTCAACTATCTTCTCCACTCTATTTGCTTGTTTTCTTCTTCTTTCAAGTGCATTATTACTCCCGTCTTGAGACTTAAAGTGATTTACAAGAAAGGTTAATATTTTATCATTTACTTTAATATCAACCTCTAGACAATCTCTTGAGAAAATTGCCCCTTTTGCATCATAACCATTATTTAATTCGCTTACACGCTCAATAACACCTTCATCAGCATTAGTTCTAATATTTAATATCTCAGCCTTTGCCCCTTTTTTCACAGCTAAACCTACATTAATTCCTCTTTTGTCATTACCTAATATAGCTATCATTTTATCAAAATAATTATCTAGATATATATTATTAAATATTCTTAGCGTATATAAATCTTCTATTTCCTGAATAGCTAGAATATCTGGTTCCATATCTAATATAGCTTGTGCAGTATTATTTCGTTGAATATTAGTTACCTCATATGAAACTAGTCCACTCTGTCTACCATCTAATGAAACTAATCCAACAGCTTGAATATACTTTTCATAATCTCTATTATTCCAAGCTTTATCTAAAAATGCATAGCGATTAAAAAGATTTTCTACATTAAAAGTTGTAATTTTCAAATTCATTTTACTACTCATTCCTTTCGTTCGAGGTACAAAATTTAATAAATCTAATAAACAATATTATTTTTGTTACTTATCTATATTGTGTTAGTTTCTTTTTTTTATTCATTATATATAAATTGTAATAATGACTATGCAATATAATAATTTCCATAAATATAAATTTTAAAATGGAAGAAACTATATAGCAAAATACATAGAAAATGATGAACTAGTTATAAGTTTAATAAAGATAATTCAAATCTTGAAATAGTTGAAATGAAATTTTTATATGAACGCATTGTTAGAAGATATACTAATAATCAGAATAAATACGAACCTGATGAGATTAATACTATGGCCATTGTAATTATTCTTCAAAATTATTAATTAATAAAAACAAGAAAGCATGCTTAGTGAAATTATTGCAACCAATATCATGATAAAGTTAAATTGATAGCAAAATTTGAATCATTTAGTTAGTTAGTGACTAGAGATTTTTTAAGGTATGTTGCTATGAATATTCCGAGTGTAGCTAATTAGCATCTTTGGCTTTTTGTAGTCATAAAGGACAATTCACATCTAAGTTTTATCCTTATGCAGGTGTGCTTAAAAAAGCGTCATTAGCAGTCGTAGTGTGTGCAACAAACAAATTAAGCATTTTGCTGACTATTAAGTACAAAATTGAGATGTGACTATATAAAATATTTTTACTGAAGTTGCAAAAAAACGATCATGAGCCGTCTAGTTGATAATATATCTTAACCAATATATATAAGATATGCATATTTTTTGTAATTACTGGAATAATAATATTATTATTTTCCATAATATCTATTGGCTATCCATACAGATAAAAAGAAGTAGTCAATTATTATGATCAAAAACTGAATTCACTATGATAAGTGATAATATAATTTAAATAATAAAAATCATATAATATACATTATAAATTATTTGAAATTGGAGGTATTACTATGTCAAAACTTACCATAATCGCTAAAATCAAAGCCAATTTTAGCGCAGAAGAAAAGGTACATAAAGAACTTATAAATTTAATAGACCTTACTCGTGCTGAGAAGGGATGCATACAATACACATTACATCGCTCTATCGAAGATAATTCCATTTTCTTATTTTATGAAATTTGGGAAAATAAGGAATCATGGCAAAAACATATGAAATCTAAACACATAATTGCTTATGAAAAAAATACAGAAACATTAGTTGAATCTTGGGATCTTTATCAACTAACTAAACAAGATAAGTAAATTGTATGTTTTAGTATAAGTTTTAGTTACAATGTAAATTATTTATTATAATCAAGAAGAAAAAATAATAGAGTTGTCGCATAAAGTAGTTTAATAGTCGTGCAGCAACTCCTATTTCAATTTAACTATAAGTTAAAAAGAGAGTTTTTGACTTCTCTTATAAATCAACATAATTACTATTTTTTATAAAAATTTTAGTTCTACTATTAGTACTAATTCAGTCTACTATTTTATATATATATGTTGCAATAATAATTCCACAATTCAAAAAATCTTATAAGGATTTCAAGTGATATTGCTAATTGTACTTTGTAAAATACTAATTGCAACATATATAAAATTGACTTGCTTATATCAAACCTATTAACATATACCCATTAAAATAATTTTCTCTGTTGAGAAAACCTATAGTGGCTACAATATTAAAAATCCTCTGCCAATAATTTAGTTTTTAATTATATAAGATTAATTTACAGTTGGATATCTTCAAGACTTTCAATAACTCTACCAAATGTTGTTGATTCTAGTCCCTCTAATGGATCATGATTACGCAAATTAAAAAAGTCGAGTCCAGTTAATGCTTCGATAATGCTTACTTTTACTTGGAAGGTTCTAAACTCTCCTGGAGCACTTTTTTCTAAATTGTTAAGGAACTCTTTCTGTGAAACAATATATGCAGTAGCTGATATTTCACCATCATCTTTCACTACTACTGCAACTTTCCAAAATTCTTCGGGAATTTTGACTCCACGATAAATGATATCATTTTCTCTAAACACAGGTCCATTAAATATTATTGCTTTATAGGAATTTTCTCTTACATTATTTAATAAATAATCTTCTAATCCTAACCATAAATGTTTACTTTGATTGAACGTTTTATGCTGTGGAGAAGCGTTAGTAAAATGAAAAGTATCCTCATTTGCTTTATTACTGTCATTTCCCCACACTGGATCTCTTCTTCTAACCAAGTGTCCTTTATCTACATTATTTTTACGATATAATTCCTCCCCACATTGAAATTTATGGTCTATTCTTGGATCATAACGCCAATCATCGTTTCTTTCTTCATTTTTCAACTGATTTCCATCAATGTCAACAACTGTATAAAAAGCTAATCGACGAGATTTACTCATCACTATTGAAAAGTGCGTATAATTTAAAATTTTTTCCCCATTTATTGTTTTAGCCACATCATTCTCCAAATCAGCACGAAGTTTAGGATGTGGAATTTCATAATGTTCACCTAGAAATTTTGGATTATGACCAGTTAAACTTTCAAATCTTTCTAGAGAAAAATCTTCAGCTATATCATCAGCATCCATTGATGAATTTACGGTAATATCATGACTTAGGTTTTTTATTAATTCCTGTTGCTGATTATTAAGAAATGATTTATTTTCTTCTATATATTGCAAAATTCTACTTATACGAATTCCTTCATTAGCAATATACTGACCTAAATGCTCTTTATCTGGGATGCTGGCATGATGAAGTGCAATAACATTCCAGTTATCATTACAAACTACTGAACCCGATGATCCTGGACATGTGTCAGCGGTATAATGGATGAAATTGTCAAATATGTCCGTAATTTTATTTTCACGAAGAACAATAGATTTATGTCCTCCTTCAGGATGTTGAATAATAGAAACATATTCACCCAAAAGAACCTTTCCTGTTTGTTTAATAAGTGGAATATAGCCAAAATCACTTATATCAGTTCCAGAAGTAGATTTCTCATTTACTGCAACTAATGTAAAATCAAGCTTGGCATTTGTCATAAAAAAGACGTCTGGTGCAAATTTGAATTCTTGCATCTTGCGTTCATTGAAATCTAAATCCTCTTCATAATTAAATTGAGCAGAACTGTTTATAGAAATTTCATAACTAGGTAATACATGATTATTTGTAAGTAGAAGATTTGGTGAAACTAGAAATCCAGTACCATATTCCGGCCTACGTCCACTTCCATTATTTATTTTAATTCTACAAACAGCTTTTCCAATTATAAGACCTCTTTCCAAATAATTTATTGGAAGTAGGTCATTTCCATCTATTAGTGATTCTAAAGTATATTTATCTTTAGGATCAAGCATTGCCTTTCTTAATGCAACACGTTCTGTAGAATCTACTTCAAGCGGAGTTTTAGTTTGTAATTTTAAGAGTGTTTTTTCTCTGCATGACATTCTTTCTATATATCGTTTTAATGCTAGCTGTTCTTGCATATATAGGCTATTTTCTGACTGTACTTTTTCTTTATCTAATAATATTGACATTTGATTTTTCCTCCTATCTAGATTATTTAAATCTATATTATTTTCTCTATTGTATATAATTTTATACTGCTTATATTAACGATAAATTTCGGAAGTCTAAATTCCTATTGGTTCATTAATCTAAAATATTAACTATACAGCGTTTGGAACCTTAGGAACAGCTAAAGAACATTTTAATTTAGGACGTACTACAACTCATGAAATTGGACATTGGTTAAATCTTTTTCATATTTGGGGTGATGATCAGTTTGAATCTGATCAATGTTCAGGCTCTGACCAAGTAGGTGATACTCCCAATCAAGCTATTGCTAATAGTGGTAGTAACATAAGCTTTCCTCATATTACTTGTAACAATCAACCTACTGGAGATATGTATATGAATTATATGGATTATGTGGATGATAAAATTATGGTTATGTTTGCTAAAGGTCAAGTAGAAAGGATGCATGCTTGTCTTAATAGTTCACGTTCATCTTTTTTTAAACAACCCGCTTTAGTTTAAAGTGCTAAAAGATATCTATATTTCTTGATTGGAGAGTATACATTTTTTTATTACTCATAACATTATATAAAGAAAGGAAGACAAATATGAGTCAAGAACCTAATGAACTTTATCAAAAGTGGCATCATTCCTTCGAAGAGGATAAAAATGACATCATGGTCTTTAGACCAGAAACTTTCAATTTTCCACCTGCTCGTGGTCGAAGTGGCATGGAATTTAAAGATGATGGAACATTTATTCAAATTAAGGTTGGATCAACTGATGTAAATCAATCAATCAAAGGTGAATGGAAAACTCTCATAACTTGAATATGCATGTTGCTGGGAATAAAAAAGCTCTCGAAATTATCCAATGTGAAAATAATATATTGAAAGTTTGAAATTGCATTACTTGATCTTGTAAAACTTCACAAAATTTATATACTTTCTATTTGATTAAACTTTATTATAAAAATAAAGTAACTATTCAGCTATAGTAATCAAATTTATTTTCGATATAATTTTAGATACGACAAGAATAGAGAGATTAATTTAACTAATGCCCCTAAAATATATTAACTAAACTAAGGTCGGGTCAACTGGAAACAATGTAAAAATATATTTTATACAATCAAGAGTGTTCAATCTATTTTTACATCGCGGATTCTAGTGAATGAATCTGCACCGTCCAGACTTCCAAATGTTCAAGGGATTTTTTGTTTACCCTTAGTCATTCGCAGATCATGCTCTACTAAATTATTATCAATCAAAAGGCTAACATGAGTTCTACTGAAAATATTAGCGACTCAAAGTAAGATATATCAAGCATTAATGTTTACTTTTCAGTACATGATTATTACATTATTCCTTTCAAATGTCGCTTTTTATGGATAAATAGTATTTTAAAACGCCTTAAAATAGTTATCTATAAAAATTATTTTTGAAACAAAATTTAAAATAAACTACAACTTTTTATAAGTCGGCACTATATTGTTTTAGCTAATACATTTTTAATAGCACTAATAGATGGTTGAAAAAAGTATCCTCCCCCTGTAGTAGTTACCCATTCCTGCATTAAATCCAGCGTTTTCTTTTTTTCTGTTAATTTAAATGTTCTGGATTTGCCTTCATTTTGTCCAATGATAGGATCTTCGCCACCATCTCCTGGAAGTATTTTCTGATTTGCCCATGCAGTTTGAATAAATTCAAATTGATCTTCGATTGAAGTTTGATAACATAAAAACAACAAACCTCTTTCCTGTTCTGGATTTTCTTCATCATAAGGAACACCATATGGAATACCTCGTCGAAGAATCCGTTTAGTCAATGCAATTTCTCCTGCACCTTTTTCACTTCCGAAGTCACGTGGATTGACCTTACGTATATGTGCTGCTATAGGACAAATCTTCCCAAGCAAGTCACCCTTTGTACCTAAGACTTCTTCATTAGTATATGACGATGTTATAACATTAATTGGTGGTACTGGGTTTATGTAAGCAAAATGATTGTTTGCATATTCATCTTTTCCAAGTTCTAAATCATCTTGTTCTGGAGAACGCATAATAGGCGCACCACTAGGCCATCTCCCCATAAATTTAGCTTGTAATAATTCAGATGATATCCCAATCTCTTTAGCAAGATTATCTATATAATTTCGGAATCCTTTCACATCTTGTCGCAACCTTCTAAATACTAAAAATGAACCATTTATACCCCATTTAGGTATATTGGATATCATATCTAATCCCTTTTCTCTAGAATCAAAAACATTTTTTTGATGATTATAAATACCTTGTGCAGGATAACCAAAAACAAATTCACCTGGCCAAATAAGAGGTTCACCTGGTCTAGAAAATGTTTTTGATAGTTCATCCGTTGGATCAATTAAGCGCGGTGTTAAATAATCGTTAGGTTTTTCTGATATTAATCCACGTATTCCTGGTTGAGATATGCCATCTTTAAATCCAAAATGTTCATGTCCAGGCATATCTGATCTTACTCTTCCAATATCCTCATGTATAACTTCTATCCCTGAATTTGTTTGTAGAGTTTCTTTTAAGCAATTTACTCTTTCATTTAGATATTCTAAGTTATCACTAGCAACAATTAGGATAATATCTGAAGCATTATTAGGTCCACCAATAACCCAATCTTCAGGATTAATAGAATCTCCAAGAATTTTATATCTAGCAGCCATACCTTGTCTAAATGCCCCTTTTTCATCACCAAAATACTTTATATCTTCTGGACAAAGTTTCTTTAAACCTTCATAACTAAAAGCTATATTAATCCATGTTGCAGCTAAACCATGTGGGTCTTCACCTTTTAATCGTGTTCGTAGTATCTTAAACAAATTGTTAAAGCTCAGCACTTCAGCAAGAGATGAAATTTGTGGCTGTAAGGACTTTATCCACTGTTTTGCTATTTCAGGTTCAATAATTTTTAAAAAAAGAAGATTTTCAAAATTTTTTTTAAATCCTGCCAAAATATTTCCTTGAATATCATCAATATCAAGAATTGGCTCTTCTTCATCAGACATATAATCATCCTTTCTTATTTCTTTAATGCTTTATCATTGAGTAAATAACTGTGTAAGAAAAATAGCGTTATACTATATTAACGTACAATTAAGATGTATTTAACAACGTGGAGCAAAATTATCTGGTCGACATGTATGTGGTTCATTAATGATTTCCCCATATCTACATGCTATTCCTGTTAATTTCATGGCTATTTTTTCAGCAATCTGACCACCATACTTAATTGGTAAATTATTTATAAAAATATCGCTAACTGTGAATTCTTCATTCTCAGGAACTTCAAAAATTGCACGAACTCCAAAAGTTTCATTTCCATTTTCTCCAATAATTCCACGAACAATTCTCCAATAGTTTTGTGCATCACTACCATTAGGTGTAATCCAACCACTCGTATTGAGCGAATCAATATAAAGTCCCACAGGATTACGTAATGTTATATACGCATTAAGGCGTGCTAGGTCATTTACTTTTCCACCAATTTGTGGGTCACTAGCTCTATTAGGTACTCCAAATTTTCCACATCTAATTAAATCGTCATATTGAACTATAGTATTATTATCACTATCTTTACGAATAATTGTAGCATCAGCTGCAAGTCGAATTTCTGCTCCAAGTGTATTTGATGGATGAGTTAAGTGCATTGCTCCATATTTGGTATTCCAAATATTATACGGATTATATTTACCATTTTCGAATAAATCGTCTTTGTTTATCTCAAAATTAACATATTCCCTATAGAGTTCTAGAAGTTTATCTGGATTAACTTCACCTAGAAACGTCCAATACTCTGGCCCTTCACAAGTGAAAGTCACGCGTTTGATTTTATTGCTATCCTTTTCATATTCTACATACCATTCACAATATTCATCTTGTAATCTATATCTATCATTAACAAGTTTTTCTGCCTGAATATATGCTTGATCAGGATCAGTCTCATACTTATATTTCAAAACTTCTGGAAAACCACTCCAAAAAATAGGAAGCTCATCATGTTCATCTGGAGTATCTGTCAACAATGGATTGTAAAACTGACATTTTCCTTTTCCAATTTCACTTTCTTGCACACAAATTGACTCATTAAAATATTCAGAAATTAATTCACTCCATGCTAACTTTTGTTTATCATTAAAATCATTTAAAAATGCTGGTGGATCAAATTTTATCAATTTGGACATTATTATATCATCTCCTATTGAATTATTATTTCATACAAATTAGTATTCGTAATAAAAATATTTATATGCATAAAATTCAATTAGGTGCTTACATTAGTAATTAAATTTTGTTGTAAGTCTACACATGAAACAATACACGAGTGCTAATTGCAGTCCTACATCATATGACTTCTAACATATTATTCATATATAATATCTTAGAAGTTTGTATTACTAAAGATTTTTATAGCTTAGGTCTTGGTAAATTATAAATAATTATCCTTTATTAATTAAATATTCTTCAGTATAAAGAGCAGCTTCTATCGAAGGCCCACATGGTGATGCAATTGGATCTAGTAGAAGACCTTTACTTACATAAGTATTATGTGAATCTTGTATTTCCAAGTCACTATACAATACTTTTTTCATTATATTTTCAGCTCTGGTGATAGTATATATTGCAGAAGCATCAATTTGCAATGAGATATTAAAGATGCAATTGTTATAACTCCATTAATATCTACCCCTAATTCCTTTGCACATTCTATATATTTATCTACAAAAATACTATTTAAATCTATCAATCATTAAATTTGCTATATCTTTTTCAGCAAATTCATGAGGCATGTAATATATATCTGCATCTAAAAAAACTTCTAAATCATAATAAACATCATTGTTATTTACAACTAAACTATTGGTAGATAACCTCCCAATTCTTACTTTTTTAAATTTTTCTTTCTTAAATTTATATGTCCTTTTCCAATTTTTTAGCTATTTGATAAAATGAATATCTTTCTAGTATGGTTACAACAGAAAAATCCGATTGGCCGCTTTTCAATTTTAATAATAATTCTTTGTAACTTGCATCAGAATTAGAAATCAAATGGTTGTAAACTTTGAATTTCATACCTTTTGTTAGATAGGCATCCTAACCCCTAGAGCTTATTTATATAAAAGGAATATGTTGGTGTAGCAATTCTTCTTACGAATATTGCAGAAAAATCAATATAAATAATAATCCTAGACTTATTTATTATCCACCACGTCATTTAGATAGTTTTAAACTTCACTATAATAAAAGAACTTCAGTTGAACGATGTAACTCAAGATTAAAGGAATTTCTTAATACCGATAATCTGCGTTCAACAGGTATACTTAAAGCAAAAGCATTTGCTTTGCTAAATCGCATTGCTTTAATTGCAGGTACAATATCTATAAATCGTATTAAAAATTCGATACTATCTGTGGCTTAGTTACTTTGGTTTAGAATAGCAAAAAATAGGTAACTGGTTTGCCTAGTTTCACTATCGGCTTTTTTTAAAATTATCTATAGATTTAGATGTTTAAATTATGAAATATCCTCATTTAAGTATTTTTTCATTTTTCTAATATCAACAAACCGCCACTATAATCTTTTAAATACTCTAAAATCTAAAAAAGTAATACCACAAACAACAAATATTAATATTGTAATCATTTCACTTGTAAATAATTCTTATTATAAATAATAATTATGAAGATAATAGTTATTTATTCTCAACAAAATATTTCATACTGCTTTTTTTAAGTTCTTTTATACTATATAGAACTTTATATTCATTAACATTAATTATTTCTGATATTTTTTTTATATTATTTTCGCATTCCTCCTTAGTTTCACTATGAATCATAGTGAACAGATTGTAACCCCAATCCTTAAAAGTTGGACGCTGATAACAATGAGTAATTTCTCTGAAATAGCTTAAAATTTTTCCAACCTCATCTATTTTATCTTCTGGAACTATCCAAACTACCATAGCATTAGCGTTGTATCCAGATTTTCTATGATATAAAATTCCACCAATTCTGTAAATTATTTGATTATCATATAATTCTTGAATTTTTCTTAATAATACTTTTTCTGAAATTTTCAATTCCTCGGCAATTATCTTATAAGGCTCTGGTGATAATGGAAGGTCTTCTGATAATCTCCGGATTATCGCTTTTTCCAGTGAATTAAACATCAGATTTCCCTCCTCTATTAATATCAAAAGTGGCTTTAAGTTTAAAAAGCTTAATTGCTGGTAAACTAACTATGTTATAGACTCCTGTTTTAGTCTTTATATTTGATATAATTTCTCTCATTCTTTCATTAGAATGTGCGATTATAGTAAACCATATATTATAATTGTCATCTCTTAGATAATTATGAGTTACTTCATTATAATTATTAATCACTTCGCTTACTAATTCTATCTTTGATTTTGGAACACTGGCAGCACATAAAGTACTTGAGTATCCAAGCTTTTTCGAATCAAATATTCCTCCAATTCTACGAATATATCCTAACTCTTTTAAATTTTTTATTCTGATTATAACTTCATTTTCTGTAATTTCAAGTTTATCAGCTAAACTCAAAAACGGCCTACTCTCTATACTTAACCCATTTTGTATAATACTTAATAAGTTTCTATCTATACTATCCATAAATCAACCTCTTTTTAATTTAAATTTTAAAAAATATAGCTAACATCCATTACAATTTACATATATACACGAAGAATCCTCTGCCATATAATTGCCTTCATGATAGTATGCTGCTCTAGCTCTACAGCCTCCACAAATTTTTTTATGTTTGCACTCACCGCAGGCTCCCTTATAGTTTTTAGTTCTTAGCTCATTAAAAATTTTACTATCTCTCCAAATTTCACTAAAAGGAGTTTCTCTTACATTCCCGGCTACTTCTTTTAAATATGCACAAGGCTGTACATCCCCCTTTGGGTTTATAATACAATAGCTTATTCCAGCTAGACAACCTCTGCTAAATCTAAGTTTCATTCCAAGGCTATTTGCAATTCTTAAAAATTGCGGCGCACAGGTCGGCTTTATCTCTATATCAATTTGCTGCTTCTTTTTCATAATAGATGTCAGTAATTTTTCATACTCACTGGCTTCTAAAATTTCCTTTTCGATACTTTCTCCCCTCCCAGTTGGAACTAGAAAGAATGGATAATAAGCAACTGCTCCCATAGCAACAGAAAAATCAATAATGTTAATTGCTTCATCCTTATTACAGTTCATAATTGTATTATGAATCTGAAAAGATAGCCCTGCATCTCTACAATTTTTCATACCATATAGTGCATCTCTCCATGCACCATCAAATTTTCTAAATTTATCATGCTTGCTCACATTTAAACTATCCAGGCTTATGCCTACAGCCTTCAATCCTGATTCTACCAACCTTTCGGCAACTTCTTTTGTTATAAACATACCATTGCTACCCAAAACAGGCCTTAATCCTATTCCAGCTGCATAACTTATAAGTTCATAAATATCTTTTCTCATTAGAGGTTCTCCTCCAGAAAAAATCATAATCTTAAATCCCGCTTTTACAATTTCATCTAACAGAGCTTTTCCTTCCTCTATACTTAATTCTCCATTATCCTTTACTCCAGCATTTCTATAACAATGATCGCAATATAAATTGCATCTATTTGTAACATTCCATGATATTATCATTAATTATATCCTCCCAATAATTCTTAAATTAAATCTATTCCTTCAGCTACTCCTATTTCTTCATTATTTAAATAACAAGCAGGATCTGATGCCCAAAAATCACCCGTAACAGCCTCAGCCCTTGCTCTAAAGTTTCCGTTACATACTGATAACCATTTACATATACTGCAACGACCTTTAAGTAATGATTTTCTATCTCTTAACCCCTTTAAAATTGGATGTTTACTATTTTCCCATATATCAGAGAAACAATTATTCTTTACATTACCAAAACTATAATTCCATGTAAATTGATCAGGATGGACATTTCCCATAAAGTCTACATTCGCAAAAGCCATTCCTGATCTATTACCTCCATTAAGTTTTAACAAATTTAGCATTTTGTCAGCCAAATGTGGATATTTTTTTTGTGCTCTTAGATATAAGTATACTGCATCCGCATGATTGTCTACAGTTAGAATCTCAACCTCTGTCCCAAACTTTAAAGTCTTTTCCATAATTAAATTCATGCATTCACGTGTTTCTTCTTTTGTAATATCTTCATTTATCATTTCACTGCCACGTCCTGAATAAACTAAATGGTAGAAGCATACTCTAGGTATTTTTTCTTCTTTAATTAACTTAAAGATATCATCTAATTCATTATAATTATAGCGATTTATAGTAAATCTAAGACCAACTCGTTGATTAATCTCTTGGCAATTTCTAATGCCCATTAAAGCCTTATCAAAACTGCCTTTAGTTTTTCGAAACTCATCATGTTTAGAACCAATACCATCTAAACTAACTCCAACATAACCAACATTTAAATCTTTTAATGACTTACATACATCTTTTTCAAGCAATGTTCCATTAGTTGAAATTGTATTTCTGATACCATATTTGTTAGAATAATCTATGAGCTCAAAAATATCATGTCTTATTAACGGTTCCCCTCCTGAAAACATCATTACAGGTACCTTAAATTTTCCTAAATCTTCTATAAAAACTTTTGCTTCATTTAAACTTAATTCTCCTTCATATTTTTTATTATCTGATTCTGCGTAACAATGCCTACATTTTAAGTTACATGTTTTTGTACAATTCCAAACTACTACAGGCCCTGCATCTTGATTTACGCCATGTTTTGCATGTGCTGCACCTTTAACATAACGCAGTTTATCTCCAAAATTCTCTGAATTACATAATAATTTAGTTATGCCTATCATAAATTAACTCCTTTTAATTCTAATTTCAAGCTTAATTAGTCAGGACCACCAGTAAAACTGGCGGCTTGCTCTGCGGCTGTAAGCCTAAAAAATATATAGAAGCGTTTTTCTGATTAAAACTGTTCATATATTTTTTAAATGTTTGCTTATTCCATATTTTAAATGAGGTCATAAAACTTAAGTTTTATAATAACTTATAGTTTGCACTACCAGTATTAGTTTAGTGGCAATACAAAGTTTGTGGTAAAACCATCGTTTTAGAATACTCATAGTTTTTTAACGGTATAACCAACCTGCCCACCACCCGCTTAGCAGGTGATTTTCTGAACGCTAAAGCATAAAATAAAATACCAATACTATGTATTGGTATCGTAATTTTAGCAATTATTAATGTAAATTTTATAAATATTGTATTCAAAATACATAAATGTTTATATGAATAATATAACTATTTAATATTAAATATATGCATCATAATTCATGTACAGAACCTTTCTACGGAAATGGTGCAACCACTTTAGAATTCTAAAAATAAAAAATTAGATGTATGTTTTGAATAAAGTTTTATCAAAACTATTTAATTCTTACACAGTCAAGCCAGTTATAAGTATTTTATTATTAATTTTATAACGAATTTTGATCATAGTTCTTTAAAGATAAATTATTATTTATTTGCATATATATCTACTATAGTCTAATCCATCTATCTATTGAATTTTTAAATATGCAAACACTAACATATCTATGTAATAACATTCTAAAACTTAAATATTGTGCGTTGTATAAATTCTTGATGTTCATCAAATCTAATTATATGAACATCGCTTGAAATATCCTTTAATACCTCCTTAGGTATATGCTTATGAGAATTATTTGTATCTGAAGAAAATACCCATAGTACATATTGAAACTCGTTAATTAATTTTAAATTTCAATTATATCTTGACCCATGATGTTGTACACAAAATATTTTTATCTTATTTGATATAGTTTAACAATGAGATTTAAAAAAATTAAAATCAGTATCTTCTGGAAATAGGTAACCAAATCGTTCTTCTATATTATAATTACTACATGATTTACACTAGCAAATTTACTTTTAAAGTTATCAACTTTACTAGCATCATGAATTTTTTTCTTAAAAAATAAAATTTAAATATTTCTCTAATGTTAACAAAACACTCCTTATAAACTTCTACATTTGAATAATTTGAATGGATCTTCATCTAATTCGCTTATAAATATAAATTTTCCGATTTGTTTTCTAAATTTCCCCAAAAATAATAGAATTCATAATAAATTCTATATATTCATTCTTGGAATTATATCTGCTACCATCTAATAAATATTCAGTAGTGATAATAACTTGTGTGCTGACTCCAGATATGGTAAAAACAGTTTGTCTATTTTTACTTCGCTTTTCAATAACTCTATTAATCCATTAACATGCTCTAAATGCATATGTGAAATTGTAAATAAATTAATAGTACTATTATTTTCTGCTAAAACATTTTTTTATAAGTTCCAAGTACATAAATTAATAATATTTTCATATTACCATTAAAATAATATTTCATGCAAAACATTGTAAAACTTGTTACATTATAGTATATAATAAAGTAGATTGGTGCTTTATCTCATTTTTAAATAATTTTAAGGAGGTTTAATTTATGAGTACAATTCACTTTTTAAATGTAAAACAGGGCGACTGTACATGGATAAAACATAATTCTACACGTATAACGGTTATTGATGTGAATAATGCAGAAAAAATAAAAACTAAAGAGAAATTAATTGAAATATCTGAAATGGTATATTATAAAGCTATAAAAGGAAATTTCCATCAAAAGGATTACCCTGTAAATCCAATAGAATATCTTACTAATTTTGGAGTCTCAAATATATTCAGATTTATATTAACACACCCTGATATGGATCATATGGGTGGAATAAAAGAATTCTTTGACTCATTCAACGTTACAAACTTCTGGGATACAGATAATAATAAGGAAATGGGTAGTTTTGTTGGTAGCCCTTATTCAGAGGATGATTGGAAGTTTTATAAGAATTTAAGAAGTGGAGCTACTGATATTACTAAACGATGCACTTATTATGCCGGATCAAAGGCTATATATTTTAACAAAGATGAAAATGGACAATCTGGTGGTGATGGACTCTACATATTATCCCCAACAGAAGATTTAGTAATTGAAGCTAATAATAAAGGGAATTATAATGATTGCTCTTATGTTATTCTATACCGTACTGGTAATGGAAAAAAGATAATTTTTGGTGGTGATTCTGACAATAAAACTTGGGAGCATATATTAAGTAACTATAAAGAAGATGTTTCTAACATAGATATTTTATTTGCTCCACATCATGGACGAGACTCAGAGAGAAGCTATGAATTTTTAGATATTTTGAAACCTAAAATGACTTATTTCGGTAATGCTAAATCTGAACATCTAGCTTATAATGCTTGGAATAAAAGAGGACTCCATAAAATAACTAATAATCAAGCTAATTGTATCATAACAGATATAGTACGTAATACCATTAATATCTATGCCACATATGAAAATTTTGCAAAAAGTTACAACAAAAATACTTACTATGACAATAATTTTAAAGCCTGGTTTTTATGCCAAATATAGGAGGACATTTATGGGAAAAGATAATGGTAAATCACTTAAAGATTATGATAAACAACTTCTAACTTTTTTTATTGCTAACATCGTTATATTTACGGCTTTTGTAGTTAATGGTAACTTAACCCTTAGTAATCTAAATCAAAATTATAACGATATTGCCAAGAATAGTATAATAGCTGGAGGTGCTGGAACTCTTGTAATTTTTATACTTAAAGGCATCTTATCATCTAATATTAAAGCTTCAATAGTTTTTTGGCGAATAAAAAATCCGCTTCCTGGATGCAGAATATTTACCAAAATAAGTATACACGATTGCAGAATAGATTTTAAGGCTCTTGAAACTAAACATGGAATATTGCCCAAAGATCCTATTGAACAAAACAACTTATGGTATAATTTCTTAACAAAATATAGAGATGATGAAATGATTTTTAAATCTCATAGGGATTATTTATTCTCAAGAGATCTTACGGCACTTGCTTTTCTATTTCTTATATTCTATTCAACCGCAGCTATCTTTATAAACAAAGGTATTACAAGTGTTTGGATATATTTGTTCATACTATTGATTCAATATCTAATTCTTTCTATTGTAAGTCAGAATTATGGCAATCGTTTTGCATGTAACGTTGTAGCTAAAGAATCATCTTCGCTAAAGTAATAATATTTTACTTACTAATAAGTAAGGATTTTATAGTTTTAATAATCAACTATAAAATCCTTTAGCACTTATATTATATATGAGATACAATCTGAATTATTAAAAATCATAATATGAGAAGGCCATAGTTTGTTTTCAATTTCAGATTTTTGCTCTGATAATGCCGCTACATCTGTTCCACTCATGTTCAGACTTCCATTAGGATGAGTATGCCAATCGCCCACATAAATAATCATTTCACCCGTCCTATAACTTACTTGTTCTAAATATTCCCTTGTTCCTTTTGAGCCTTTAATAAAAGTATTTAGATTTCCTTTAGAATCATTTGGAGTAAAAGTATCAACTACATAAATTATCTTCTTGATTATATCTATTCGTCCTAGTAATATGCCACCAGTTTCCTTAGGGCTCTCCAACTGTAACTTTTGCCTGATTTGTTGATAGACATCCTCAAAAATTTTAACTTTCCATTCTGAATTATAACTATTAACATTAATAAATTTATTAATTGATATAATACTGCAATAATTATCAGAATAATCTTCCTCATTGAAATAAGAAATTAGAAGCTTGCCATTATGATTGTCAAAATTTTTAATATTTTTTTTTATATAATTCGCAAATAATGCTGCATGATATGAGACAATTTCATCAGATAATTTCATTGTACTTGTATTGCATCCCAGCCCAATAATAATATCTTCAAATTCCGCTTCACCTTTATCATCTCTCATTTCTTTATAATTTCTTAACCATTTGGACACTTCTTCATTTATTATAGATAACTTATATAACATTATTTGAATTTCATCTAAACGAGGTGTTCTATCCATACCTTCACTAAAAAGAAAACCTAACTTCCCTTCAAATGCTAATTCACCTCTAAATATTTTTTTAGGCAATGTGGATGTATGGTCTGAAAGAAATGAACTTACAGATTTTGAAGCAGAGAAATCTAATAAAATATCATATGAATCTAATTCATTTGTTCTTGCGAATTGAAAAAAAGATTCTTCTGATGCTTGAAAATTTTTTTCTTGCTCAGAATAATATATCTGTTCCAACTTCTCTTTAAGTTCAGTTGATTTTTTTTTACCAATTGAGTCTGCATTTAAAGCATGTCTAACAAGATTATGAGGATTTAATATATCATTATCTATAATTCTATTATTTACAAATCCATTTCTAGCAAGGTGATAAGTTATTTTTGATCCTAAAGCACCAGCTCCTATAGTTAATATTTGTTTTTCTAGCAATGATAGATTTACATTAGATATGTATGCTGCCAGCTCCTTTGTCATAGGTTCAAGGTGCTTAACTATAAGTGCTTTAGTACTATGGATAAGTTTTTCTACTTTACACTCAATTTTCTTCTCAAAACCAAAGAAAAAATTAATCAATTCTATATTCTTATTATGTCCTATTAAATTAGTAGGTCTGTTGATTGCTACTATTAAAGCCGCACCATCTTTAGTTCTTTTGTTATTATTTTTTAGGATATTTAAAGGTTTGGCTAAATTTATTTTCATATCCTGACAAATTGATATTAACTCATTCAAAGTATCAGGAATATACTCAATATACTGACTAAATTGTTCACTTCTATTGCACCAAGCGATTATACCAATATAATAATTTTTTATTGGAAATCTTTTGTTTATTTCACACTCATAAATTAGTTTATTAATATCTTTTTTATCATATAACTTCACTATTTGTATAGAAGAATCTGATTCTTCATTTAAACCTAAAAGACTTCCTTCCTCTTCATTTATACGTGTAAATGAAAAGAATGCAAACCCTTCCTTCCCATTATTGATATTCCAATAATTCTCAATAAAGTTTGTTATCTTATCATAAGAATATACTAATGTACCAGTTTCATTTCTAACTGTCATTGGCTCAAAATCATCCCCTGGCTTAATTAGTCTACCACTTGCTGCATCTTTAAACCACGAATGTATTCTATTTATATATTCGGTAGCTGTATGTTCAATAAACCAATCATTCAGATCTCCCCTATGTATGCATATATTAGGAATAGCATTCCACCAAAGTGATATATGTGGAAGCTTTGACACCGGAAAGTCTTTTCTATTACTAAACACCGCTGGTGCACTATAAGGAAAGTCATTCACTACAATTAAGATAGCAAGCGGTTCACTTTTCTTAATTTCAACTTTCATTTTGCTTTTTTTTAATGGTAAAGTAACATTAAGATTCAAAGTAATAAGTAGTAAACTTCTATTTGCACTTTCAGATATGCTTATCTCGCTTACTTGACGACAATTAGATATTTCACTTATAAAAACTTGAATATCCTTATTATAATTAAGTATCTCGGCCTCATTAAAGTTTAATTCATCCGTTATTAATTTCGCCATAAGTTTTAGGTGAAGATGCCCTACTAATCATTGAAGAAGTAAAATTGCTAGTTGATTCACTTACACTCTCTTCCAATGCAGGTCCACTTTCTGTAAATATAAATTCTAGAGGTTTAGGTGTTTCAGCCGATGGATATTCAGATAGACAATAAAAATTATCCTCGCCTACTGCTTTTACATATAAATTCTTAGCTCTATAGTGTGGAGGATTATCTTCATTTCTTTTAATTTCTTTACATGAGGCTACAACTACTCTATCATCACCATTTTCTGCAGAGTTATTTAGAAACTCTAAAATTTCTTGTTCAGCATCAGGGGTTGGCTTAGATTCATATGATTCGTCAGTAAAAAAGTACCATGAACAATGATGCGGTGCAAGGAATATATCAAATTTTAAATCATCTAACTCATTTATATTCATTATACGCTTCCAATTCTCCACACGACTATCTCCAGCAAGTATAACAACATTATTTACTTCTGAAGAATTTATATTAAATTGAGCTTTTAAAACTATTGAACATTGATTCCTTTCAACTTCTGAATCATCTGTTTCCGCCTTTATAGGACCAAATACAAAGAAGTTAAATTCGTCTTGAAAATTACCATTAATTTCATTTATAGACTTACCCGCTGGAGTTATAACACTTGTTAATTCATCGAAATCTTCATTATCCGTTGACCCAATAATTCTAATTCTATTTCCCGCATCATTTTTTTCTTGTTTGTCTTCCTTATAAATCTTTATACGTCTTTCAGCTTCTTTTCGTAATGCTTTTGCATCTTCATTTAAGTCATTCTTATGTTCATTGAATATTCTTGGAGCAAACCACAATTCATCAACTATAATTTTATCAGTTTCTTTTTCTGGATATTTATTAGGGTCTCCTAAATAAAATTTTTTAGAGAATTGTCTACAATGATCTTGGTCAGGATGAGTTAAAATGAAAGCACTCAAATGTGGTCTTTTACTACTATCTTTTTCGATGACATCTAACAAATAACCAATTATGTCGTATTTCTCATCAATATTTGCGTCTTCAGAATCTTTAGTAATATTGCAATCAATAAGTATTGTTGTTCCATCTTTAAGAGTTATCAAAGTTGTATCGCCATTTCCAACAGGAAAAAAAGTTATTTTATAATCTTTTGCAATTTTCGCCATAATATATATCCTCCATAAAATATTTTATGTTTATTGTATATTATATATTAAAGCACTCAATTACCAAATTTACAATATTTCCTAATATATTTAATTTAAAAAATATTTATATAGATTATTAAATAACTAACTGTAACAAGCAATTATTCAACTACCTATATTAATAAAAAAATTCACTGCCTATTCAGAAATATATTAAGCAATCAAACTAGTTCTCATAACTGGAAACACTCAATGCATTTTTCTATACATAAATACCGTATTTTTCATATAAATAGTTCTAAACAAAGACTATTATGAGATTTTTTTGCTCACATTTTACATAACGCATTAAAATTTCCAACTTATATTTTAATATTCTTATGATATTCTTCAACTATTTTTATAATGTTTTCTTTGATTTCCTTAGAAAGATAATTTAACACTATTCCTGTTCTTGATAATATTTCTGTTTTATATTGAAATTCATTCCTACTGATTAAATCATCACAATAAATAGTTACTCTTCTTATTCTAAATTCATCCACTGTCTCAATGATACTTTGTAGGAACATATTAGTCTTCGGCAACTTATTTAAATATTTATACAACTGCCTCCCTAATAATTTTTCTATTAGTGTAACAGTTATCCTTACAGGCTTTTCCAATACTATAATTTTTTCATATATTTTTTTTATATTTTCTAATATTTCTATATCTCTATTATTATAATCTATTTCTTTTATCTGAATTTTTGAAGATTCTATTTTAGGGAAATTATTTTCAAGCCATTTAGGATTGTTTCTTTTTAGCCATGATACTTGTTTTAACAATGTTTTTGTTATTTCTGTCCTATTTACATTGGAATTATTCTTCATAAATTCTAATATGTCGTTAGTATATTCTGATAATTTATCCTTTTTCTTTTCTGAACTTATCTGATATTTAGGTTTAAATTCTCTATGTTCAATATAATATTTCACAAAATTATCATAAGTATTAAATTTTTTTACTATGTAATAAATTGTTCGTTTTTCTTGTATACATTTTATGAACTCACTTATCCACATATCTCCATACTCTAGAATCTTATCATATCTATATATATCACGATTCTTTGTATCCGGTCCCTTTCTTCTGTATGTAAAGCCACATAACTCACATTTAAATATGCCATTAAGTTTAGTACTTCTATATGAATTTACTAATTTAATCTTATGTATAGACTTAACCTTATGTAACTTGCATATTGGATTCAGGCATGGCCACGGCCCTTCCCAAAACGGTAGAGATTCGTCACAAAAATCATTAAAAAATTGATCTATATTATTTTGGGTAAGAAATAATATTAATAAAATATTTCTAATTGGATGTACGCTAATTGCCTTGTTATGAAATATATTTCTTATCCAACAAACTTTCTTATTCTTTATCTTTGAATTTAATAATTCTAAAAGTTCTTCATCATAATAATTATTGAAATCAGAAATTAATTTATCCTGACGAACCGTTCCTTTCATAGTTATATAATCATTTTTTTCCAACAAGACCCGGAAAATTTTTGATATTTTTTCTTTATTGTATTCTAAATAATTTAATTTAATAATATATGATGCTGACTTTGCTATATTTATAAGAATTTCATTAATTTTTTCTTCATAATATATAGGATTTAGTTGTCGTATATTTTTATACTCTAGCCGTTCAAATTCTTTGTTCGATTTATCTAAATTGAAATATTCATAATAATATAATTTACAACCATGTTTTTCACATACCAAAATCCCCCGCATTTGATGCAACCTGTGAAAATAGGCCTCTCCATTTCTATCAATATCTTCCTTCACACATTGCGGACAATATTTATACCTGTTATTCTTTTCAACCTTACTCGCCGTAATCCCTAATATACGGTATATTTTATCATTTCCATTTCTTTTCATATATTCTATTACTTCAGCATGTTTATTTTCAGATAAAAATGCCGAATAAAGTGGAAATAATGTGTGTCTATATATAAAATATTCAGTTGTATATTTAGGATTCTCTAATTGAGTCTCAAGATATTCTAATCTAGATGGAAAAAACTTAAACGCTCCAACTTCACCTTCGCCAAAAAGCTCCTTTAATGTATTCCGCTTCCCTATGTTCCCAACATAGAAATGATATCTAGCAAATGTGCTACTTATGATCTCTTCTTCATATGGGTCAGTAAAAAACATTAACATTTCATTACCTCTTATTATTTATATAGTTTTCTAACCTTAATTTAATCCTAATAAATTGCTTGCTCCTTATCCCTGCTTTCCTCTGTATTTTCCACAACCTTGTATTTTCTACATTTTTCTTAATTTCTTTATCTATTATTACCTGACACCTTCTTATTTGAAATTGCTCAGTACTTTCACAAATTTCCTCTAGAAATTTTTTGGTTTCTGGCAATTTTTCTGATTTCTTTTCTATGTTCACTAAAATTCCTAAAGGCTTAGCTAAACTTCCTCTAGTGATTCTAATAACAGGACTTTCATCAATTAATTTTTCATATTGTTCTTTTAATAAATTTAAGTAATAATTATCTCTTTCATTCCAATTTGTTCTCCGATTATCCCGGCTTACCTTAACCTTAATTGGTAGATTATTGAAAAGCCATTCTTTATCGTACCTATAAAGATATACATACTCTTTTTTACATTTATTACGTATATCAGTTCTTGTAAGAGCTTTATTATTTATAGACTTCAAGATTACAGCTTTATAAGCTTTTAATTTATTAGCATCCGCATTTTCAATAACATAGACTTTATCTCTTTTTTTAATTTCATCTATCTTACAAACATCTATATTCTTGAAAAAATCGTTAATATCCTCACATAAGAAATTAATAAACAATAAGTGTCTTAAAGGATGTGATGCTCTTTTTGATTTCCTTGCCATTACTTTCAACCAATTATATTCATTATGATAATCTATTTCTGAATCCAGCTGCTTTAAAAAAGCTTTTCCATAATAACTTACAAATTCCTCATATAATTTTCTTTGATTTACAGTATTATTGCCTTTAAGAAAACCTTTTTTATATAATAAATATCTATATTGGTTAAATACCTTTGCTTTACAAGCCGCATTTAAATCTTTATCTAATAAGTAGTAAGAAGCTTTTGCGAGCCTTATATGCTTATCATAGTCTGTAATTTCTGTTTCTTCAGCTTCAAAATTCAAATGTTGTTCTTCAAATCTTATATATTCAAGCTTACTTACGTCTGTTCTTTTTAAGGAATATTGTTTTAATAAAGTACCATGATGAGGGCAGAGTAGTATTCCTTCCAATTGATGTTCTCTATGAATATAGGCTTCCCCATATTCCTTAATATCTTTGGCTGCACATATAGGGCAATAAAAAATACCTGCTTTTTTACATATGCCACCTGCTATAATTCCAAGCTTTGTATATATTGAAGAACTACCTTTATATTTTATTGCTTCAAGTATTTCTTTTTTTACTTTTTCATCTATAAAAAGTGAATAGTAAGGTAAAATCGTATGCTTGGCTATTAAGCTTTCTGAATCATATTTTTTGCCCAAAACCTTCGATAAATATTCAAAGTTACCGCCTATTTCCAGTGTTGGTATCATAGTTCTCTTTCCAAAACATTCTTCAATGGTATCTCTAAAATCCACATTGCCTGAATAATAATGATACCTAGCTATAGTTGAATATATAAGTTCATCCTTGTAGGGATCAGTAAAAAAATCTAACAATATTTTTCACTCCTTTACTATCCCATCCCCCAGTTATTAACTAATGTTCAAAAATTCATCTAATGGATTTTTAATAAAACCTTTTTCTTTTAATAATTCATATGGATGTACATTTTGCTCTTTAGCTGCTTCGTATATTCCTATTAAACCTTCCTTCATTTCAAAGGATTTTTTTCTATTTCTGTTGGTTTTCAAGGTTTCGTTAAGCTCCATCGCTTTCTTTAAAGCTTGAAGCTTTTGTGAGTTATACTCTTCATCAATTAGTGATTTTTCTACTACTTTTTCACATACTTTTTTAACATTTTCCACGCTTAATTCATCAAAAATATCCATACCTGTTAGATCTAAAATTAAATTTTCAACTGTACTTCTTTTCTTAAGTTCTATAGATTTTTTTCTTTCTTTAAAGGATTCCTTAATTAAACCTGAAAGCTCTATATTCCCCTTGTAGTTTCTTTCCAACTCCTCAAGATTAATTGATATATCTTCATATTTTGCGATTTCAGATATATTATTATTTCTAAGCGCTTTAATCATTGGTTTAATCATCTGAAGATCATTTTTTGCAGTCTTTCTAATAATATCTACAGTTATTTCCTCCTTGCCTTCTTGTAAGGCTCTTTCCTGAGCTAATAGAAATAAATTAACGGCCACTGCTGTAATTCCTTGGCACTCATCATAAAAGACATCAATAAGTTTATTTGTTAATTGTGTTATTTCTCTCAGACCTTGAAAATCCCATATAGACTCTAAGAAGAAATACCATTCCTCACTATCGCGTTTCATTCTATCCCACATAATTGAACCTTCACTGGCGGCTCTTCTTGCTTGTCTGAAATTACCTTTAAAGATTTTTTGAGCCTTGCTAGTTCCAATTAATATAGTTGGTATTCCAACCGTATTAGTAAGTGTAACAAAGAAATTCAGCATTTCTTCCATATCATTTTTAGTATTTAATAGATGTTGTATTTCATCTATAACTAAAACCCCAATACCATATCTCCAGGCCAACTTTGTCATATTAATCAACATTGTTGAGGTGACTCTATTGGAATACCCAAATTTCTCTAGGTATCTAGTTCCTAAAATATCATCTATTGCTGAGAAAAAGTTCTTACATAATGTCGATACATTACCATCATAAGGACAGTCAATCTTAAGCCAAACTATTTGTGTTCTAGTAAGATTATTTCCTTTGTATTCAAAATGTTTAATTACTTGAGGATACATTAAAAGAAGTCTTTCAATGGCTGTAGTTTTTCCTATACCTGAAATTCCTATAATTGATAAGCTATCAGCCGTTGATCTTATGTTGACTAATTCATCCTTTAAGTCATTTTCTTTAATTGAATTATCATCTAAACCATTCAATATTCTTAGGTTTTGTAAAAACTTCTTATCTACGGGATTTCTACTTAAATATCCACGTCTTATAAGGGATGATATTCTTCGTTCTAATTCAAGATGTATCGGTAGTGGCTGGATGAAGTTTTTAGCTCTCTTTATTATGTGATATCTTAAATTATTTGGCTTATTTCTATCTTTATCAGATATTTGCGGTAAAACCGTAAATTTTTCTATCACATCTTCCTCATTAAATATTGGTGGTAAAGCTTCAATAAAAGGATTTAAAGCATATTCTTCTAATTCCTGTTCTTTATATACTGCTTCCTCAACACCTCCCTTAAGAATTGTTATCTTGTCCTCATCCATCACTTTTTCTCATTCCTTTTTCTTTTAATCATTTCCATTAATCTATTATTTCCCTTATTTTCTTGACTAAGGTCCTTTGGTCTAATCATTTCAATAACTTCTGCCATCTCACTATTCTTATTTCTATCTTCTTCCTTCAAATTGAAACTCTCATTCTCCCTATTAATAGCCTTTTCTACACTCCTATTTCGCCTTATCCCTTTCAATTTCTCCGAAGCACTCTTACTATAATCAACATCTTCTTCTTTTATCTTTCTGGCTTTGCTAACTATTTTATTAATTTCTTTTTCTAGATCTATATTATTTTGATTTTGCTCTTTCATTTGTTTTTCTTTCAATTCCGCCGCAAGCTCTTCATTGAATACAATTTCTTCTAATAAGCAATCTTTATATTGAATGCTGGTACTAATCAAATAACATTCATCATAACTTAAGCCATTATCAAAGGGAATGTAAATTTCATTCATATTTCTAGGATCATATACTATTTCAATGCTTCTAATTTTATTATTAATAAACCATTGCTCCTTAATAGCTTTATCCGAACTATAATATAGTCCTTTAAACCTTATTCCAGCTCTTGATATACTTGCTTTTCCTCTAGGTAATATATTAAGCCTTAAAATTTCTCGATTTACAGTTTTCAATCTGCCTTTTCTATTTTCAATTCCCCATTTCCATAGATTTAGTGGAGTAGGAGTTATTTCATCCTCGATCATTTCTTTATCCATCGGATATTTATCAATTATCTTGCTATTATGATGCAGCACAATATTTATATATATTCTTGTAAACTCTTCTAAGGTTAAGGTTGCATCTAATCTATAATCTCTATCCCCACGTTTTCTAAATTCTTTCTGAATAGCTCCTGGTGTTGTATGTTTTATTTTCTCATTTGTAGTCCTAAAGCTTCGCTCAACAATTCCCTTTAAATCTCCTCTATAGGGCGAAGTGTTCTCAATTTTTATATTTAAATTATTTATTAGGTTTTCTACTGAATATCCTTCAAACTCTCCTCTGTCTGCAATTATTATTTCAGGAATATGTTTGCATGGCCATTGTTCCTTTTCTATGTCAATTCCATACGCTTTACAATATTCAACCTTATCTTGAAGCATATTATCTAAGGACATCATTGCACCAAGCCAGGAAGGGCCTTCTAAACCAACATATATTCCTGTAATGAGTCTTGAGAAAACATCTATAATTGCATATATAATGGGCCTTCCTATAATTCTATTTCTATTTAGTGAACTAACTAAATAAACATCAGCGATTGTTGCATCCACCTGAAATCTTGTACCTGGTCCATCAGTTTCTTGCTTTGAATTATTTAATAGCTCTCTATGCTTAAGATTAAATTCTTTTTCACTTTCTCTAAATGTAATATCTTTTTTTATATCTTCATTTTTCTTAAACCAATAGTAAAATTGTTGATATGACGGAATTCTAGAATCATCCCAAACCTTATGTTTTATTTCACCTTTTTCAATGTAGGAATCAGAATAAAAATCCTCCAACATTAGCGTATAAGTTTCTTTTAAAGATATCTTTTTATTATTTCTATAATATTTATTTACTGAAAGCTCAACATGTTTTTTCACTTCATCAGTTATATTTATGCCTTCAATATATTCACCATAATAATCAGCTTTTTTAGGTCTTCCAACCTTAAGCTCACCTAACTTTTTTTCCTTTCCTTTACCTCCTGAATTCATGTAATCTGGCAATAAAGCATTTTTATTCATTCCTCTTTGCCAATACCTACTAAAAAACCTTTTTACAGTAGTTAAGCTAAGTTGTGTTTCCTCACTTATTTTCTTAAGCGCATTATTTCTTTTTGATTTATCTAACAATTCTAACCTATTCTTTTCTAAATTTTTTTCTATAAATCCCCAACCTTCATTTCTCTTATCAATTTGGGTTCTAGAAAGTTCATGTTCCTGAATTATTTTAGTAAACGGATCGTTTATTTTTATTAGTCTTCCAGTTTCAATTTCTTCCTCCAATTTTTTCAAGTCCTCTTTTTTAGGCATTGAGGTTACTGAATCTATATTAACTATATAGATATTATTTTCTATAATATCTACAACTCTAATTCTTTCTCCATCTTCCTTATCTGTATACTTAAACACTGAGCTTATTGTTATCATATAGCTTCCACCTTTATAACTTCATTTTCTCTAATGGCCTTAATTAGTATATTTTTGTTAACATCTATCTTTTCTTTAAGACTTATATCTATAATCTTGTTTATAACTAAATATTTAAAAATACTTAAACCGCTACCTTTTTCTAAATGCATATCACTATCGAATTCTGAACAAATATTTCTCATGCTTCTTTTATCATCCACTATTCTTTTTAGAAATTCGTATATAAAATCCTTAATCTCTAAACTTGATATTTCTAAAAAACTATCTATATCTTCTATATTTTTATATCCATGAACAAAGCTTATATTATGTGCTACAGTTTTATTTATCTCTTGTTCAGTTACAATTGCCCAATCTATTTCTTTTCTCTTCCAATACTGTCTCTCTATCTCATATTTTTCTAAAACTCTTTTGTTTAACAAATCATCTTTAGGCTTTATCGTTCTCGCAACATCACTAAACTGATCGTCTTTGTTTATTGTTATAAGAAAATCCGTTGTCATCACTATTGGTTCGTGAGTCTGCGGATCCTCTGGATGCTTTATTCCTAATTCTAAAGCTATAGCTAGCGTATCCTCAATTGGTAAGAGTGGATATTGTTCTCGAATATCAATTATCTCATCAGAAAAATCTAATAAATAGAAATAATCTCTTTCCATATCCGACATTAATTCATGCTGCCTGCCTGTCGTTATACCTTTTATTCTTGACACTCTTCCCTTGGATGGAACATCTTGAATCCTAATCCAGGGTAAATATTCTTTACCAATTCCACTTCCTCTGCTTTCCTTAAGCAGCTTTTCATTATCTTTTACTCTATTTCTTTTAGCCATTTAGTCATCTCCTAAAGAAAAAAGGCTAGACATTTCTAATTCACTTGAAATGTCTAGCCTTACCTGATTTATTATTAAATTTTATATAATACTATACATTCTAAATATAGTATTATTCTGTTTTTAATTTTGATTCAACTTTTTTTGAAATGGTCGAACTTTTTTCAAAAAGGTTAATCTTTTTTTAAAAGGGTTAAACTTTTTTTAAAAGCTACAATTAGTCTTTTATTAATCTATTATTTATTCAACAGTAACTGACTTAGCTAAGTTTCTTGGCTTGTCTATATCGCATCCTTTATTTCTAGCTGTATAATAAGCTAAAAGTTGTAATGCAACTACAGCAACTATTGGTGAAACTAAGTTAAGAAGTTCTGGAATTCTGATTACTTTATCAAAAATTGATTCGTCTAACTCATCATTTTCATAAGCAATAGCAATTACCTCTGCTCCTCTTGCCTTAACTTCTACTATATTACTTACCATTTTCTCTCTAAGTGATCTTTGAGTTAATAAAGCAATTACCTTTGTTCCTTTTTCGATTAAAGCTATTGTTCCATGTTTTAATTCTCCACCAGCATACGCTTCTGAATGAACATATGAAATTTCTTTAAGTTTTAGTGATGCTTCTATACATAGTGCATAATCAGCACCTCTTCCTAAATAAAACACATCTTCTTCATTAGTTAAAAGACTTGCAATTTCTTCTATTTCATTTGCTTTATCTAAAATTACTTTAACTTTTTCAGGTACTAATAATAAAGCTTCTCTTAATTCTTTATCTAATTCCTTAGTCATTAATCCTCTTAATTCACTAAAATACATTGCCATCAAGTACATAACAACTACTTGTGTTGTATATGCTTTAGTAGAAGCTACAGCTATTTCTGGACCTGCCATTGTATATATTACATTGTCAGCTTCTCTAGAAATACTACTTCCTACAACGTTAGTTATAGCTAAAGTTCTAGCTCCAACCTTTTTACAATCTCTAAGAACTGCTAATGTATCAGCAGTTTCCCCTGATTGACTTAATGTGATTACAAGAGATTTATTAGTTACTAAAGGATCTTTATATCTAAATTCTGATGCTATATCAACTTCAACTGGTATCCTTGCTAATCTTTCAATTGCTACTCTACCCATAAGCCCTGCATTATATGCAGTTCCACAAGCTACTATGAAGATTCTGTCTATATTATCAAGATCTTCTTTAGATAACTTAAAGTCTCCAAAATTAATATCATTATTCATTGATAATCTTGAAGCCATTGTATCTTTGATAGCTTTTGGCTGTTCATTGATTTCTTTAAGCATGAAAGAATCATATCCACCCTTTTCAGCTGCATCTTCATTCCAAGTTACTTTGAAAACATCTTTCTTTACTTCTGTTCCATCACCGTTAAAGATTTTAGCTCCATCTTTAGTAATAAGAACAAATTCTCTATCTTCTAAAAGATAAATGTCTCTTGTGTAGCTAATTATTGCTGGTATATCTGAAGCAATAAATGTTTCATCCTTTCCAAGACCTACAATTAACGGACTATCTTTTCTTACAGCTACTAGCTTGTCTGGTTCTGCTCCGCTTACTACACCTAGAGCATAACTACCTTCTAGTCTTTCAGTAGCTTTTACAACTGCTTTAAAAAGATCTCCTATTTCTTCGTAATAATAATGAATCAAATTTGGTATTACTTCTGTATCTGTTTGAGATATAAATTCATATCCTTCACCTTTAAGCCATTGTCTAAGTTCTATATAGTTTTCTATAATTCCATTGTGAACTACAGTAATATCTCCTTTTGAACTTTGATGTGGATGTGAATTAATATCAGATGGTTCTCCATGAGTTGCCCATCTAGTATGCCCGATACCAAGTGTTCCCTCAGCTTTGCCTTCTCCTAAATTATCAGTTAAATTAGTAAGACGGCCTTTGTGCTTTTCGATGCTTACCTTACCTTCATTAACTACTGCTATCCCTGCTGAGTCATAACCTCTATACTCTAACTTTGATAATCCATCTACTAAAAAGGATTTCGCTGATTTACTTCCAAAATATCCAACTATTCCGCACATATTTATTCTTCCTCTCTTTTTCGCATATTATTTAATTTTTATTCTCCTTTTAATTTCATCCTAGCAAAACAAAAAAGGGCATAATAATCCTAGAAATTAAAATTAAAAGAAAGGTTTTAACACCAGACTGAATTTGTGCTGCAAATTGCTTTACAGTTTTACCAGCCGTTTACGGTAGTGCGATACCGTGGGGCACCCGCCGAAGTTTCGATACTCCCCAACCTCGTCAACTTAAGTGAGATTCCAAATCTATGATTTGGTCAATCGAACTTAGTTAATTAGCTTCAGCTAATTAACCTCCTTTGTCACTTAGTCCTGGCGCTTTTTTTCAATTTATAGCTTTAACTTTTCCTATATCCTCACCTCCATTTTTTCCTTTTTTTATGCCTCTTTGACTATTTTATCATATATTTTTTAATTGTCTATATTTATATATATTTTAATTCTTACTTTTTAGTTACAAAAATATTATTATACAAAAATACTTAAGTAATTTATTAAAATTACTTAATTTATTTAACTTAGGCACATGAAAGAAAATAATAGACCAAAGATGCGACGCATATTTTGCGTCAGGCAAGGAAGCAAATTCTGCTCATAGCGGGTCCATTGGTAAAATTCGCTAACGCAGTATGACACAAAATAGGCGAGCATACTGGTCTGTTATTTTTTTGATTGTGCCTTAACAATAGTCTAAGGCGGATTTTTTTATCCGCCTTAGATGAAACTTTTATAATTTTAAAACATCTTCATATGCTTTTTCTATCTTTTCTAATAATTCACTATCATCTATATTAGCAATTTCTGAAATAGCAGCTTTTATTCCTTTTTCCTTAATTAATTCTTGCAGTTTTACACTCTGTGCATCTTCAGGATTATTATAATGAAGAGCTGCTCCTACACCTAATAATAAATTATCTATACCTAGATTAAATCTCTTAGCAGTCATTAATGGTTTGATTAATCTATCGCTATCGCTTAATTTTCTAAGTGGTTCTCTTCCAACTCTTGATACATCATCTTTTAAATATGGATTTTTAAATCTTTTAATGATTTTATCTATATATTTAAAATGAGCATCTTTATCTAAATTATGTTTTTCTACTAATCCAAGTCCACTTTCCTTCATTGCACTTTTTACAATATTATATATCTTTTCATCAGCTATACTTTCATCTATTGTGCTATATCCTTTTAAGTTACCTATATATGCTGTAATTGCATGACCAGTATTTAATGTGAATAGTTTTCTTTCTATATATGCCATTAAATTATCTGCTAGGTTCATTCCTTCTATTGATGGGATTGTTCCTTTAAATGCTTTTTCTTCAACATTCCATTCATAGAATTTTTCAACTACTACATCTAAAATATTTTCACTTTTAACTGGTGGAACTATTCTATCCACAGAACAATCTGGGAATCCAACAAACTCTTCTAAATAAGCTTTTTCATCTTCATTTAAGCATTTTTCAACTTCAGCTTTTAATTGTGAACTTGCCTTTATAGCATTTTCACATGCAATAATATTTAGTGGTGTCTTAATTCCAGCCTCTTTTCTAAGTTGTATACCCTTAGCTATTGTTGGTGCTATTCTTGGTAATACAACAAGCCCTACAGCTGTTGTTATAATTTCTGCTTCCTTTATTTCATTTAAAACTTCATCATTTATTGAGATAACTCCACTTATATTCTCAACTACTACATCTTCACATTCTACATCCATAACGTGTATTGTATATGTTTTATCAACATTTATTTTGTCGATTATTTCTTTATTTACATCGGCAAAAACCACATGATATCCTGCTTTTGAAAGCAATGCACCTATGAACCCTCTTCCTATGTTTCCTGCTCCAAATTGAATTGCTTTCATATTACATCTCTCCTTCTTCTATAATTTCTATTATTTCTTCTGGAGTCTTTGCATTTCTAAGCCTCTCAACATTTTCTTCATATTGAACTGTTAATGCTATCTTTGATAAAATCTCCATATGTTCATCGCCTTTTCCTGCTATTCCAATTACTATATATGCAGTATTTCCTTCACCGAAATCAACACCATTTGGGTATTGAGCTATAACTATTCCAGTTTCAAGGATTTCTTTCTTATATTCATTCATACCATGTGGAATTGCTACACCATTCCCCATGTAAGTTGTTACTTCTTCTTCTCTAGCTTTCATTCCCTCTATATAATTTTCTTTAACATAACCTCCATCTATTAAAAGCTGACCAACTCTTTCTATTGCCTTATCCTTAGATTCTGAACTTACATTTAATACTATTCCTTGTTTTACTAAGATTCCTTTTTCCATTTATTCTTCCTCCTCATTATTAATGATGTTAATTAGAAACTCTCTAATTTCCACCGCGCTGCTAAATTTTAATACTTCGATAAATTCTTTTTTTTCTATTAATGAAACACTTATTTTGCCGAGAATCTTAAGTATATAATTACTTTCAGCATTCCTTGCAAACATTACTATAAATGTGTCCACATCCTCTACTGAAAACCCTATACTTCTCATAGCTAAAGGTTTATTTATTCTATATACTCCTACAAATGGTTCACTGATTTCATCACTTCTAGTGTGTATAAGAGCTACATTCGTTCCTGGAACAACTACGTTTCCATTTTCTTCGCGTTTAAAAATAAGTTCTCTAATAATTTCTCTGTTTTTTCCAATATTTATTTTGTGAATATCTTCTACTATGAAATTTATTAGATCTGTGAAAGATTCACTATTACATTTATTTAGCTTAAGATTTTTAATCATAGTATTAGCCAGCTCATATTCTTCATCTGTAACTGTATTATCAGGAGCTTCAGCAAATAACTTTAATTCTTTTTCATTATTAGCTTTAAACTCAGATATAAACTCACTAATTTTCTCCACATCTTCTTCATTCATAAAATGTGAGACTACAATTATATTATCTGCTTCCAAACTTACAGGAACTGTTGCTAAAATCAAATCATATTCGTTCCTTTTAATTAAATTATTTATATCATGCAAAGATACCACATCAATAGTTTTTATATCATTAAAAAGAGTTTTTACTTTATTGCATAATATTCTTGAAGTACCTATACCACTTGGACATACAACCAGCACTCTAATATCTTTAGACATTACCTGCCGTTTTTGTATAGCCACAACAATGTGCATAGTTATGTACCCCACCTCTTCTGGAGGAATTTTAAAATTATATCTTGAAAATATTAACCTACAAGTACTATTAATAATCTTATATATATCTCCATAGTTTTCTTTTATTTCATTTATAAGTGGATTTATTACTTTTAGCCCTAAGTTCAGCATATAGAAAGTTTGTTTAAAATGTTGAGCAAGATCTTTTGTTAATTGCTCATCCACTGTAATATCTACATTCATTTTTTTTGATACTTCTTCTATAACTTCTTTAGAGATATTTTCATAATCAATATCTGATTCTATACGATACTCATTGTTAAACAAATACTTATAATCACTCAGGTATAAACATAAGTAAACTAATTCATCCTGCGATATAAATATATTATTCTTTTCTAAGCTCTCACCCAGATATTGTATTCTTTTGTATTCATCTACAGCTAAGATATTCGTTTTAATTTCCTTAGGTAAATATATACTTTCTTCATTTTGAGTCTTTTTTATTGATAAAAGTACTTGGATAAATAAACTTAAGTATTTTATATCATTATTTTTAAAATAATCGAATTTTTCATCCTTCAATACATTCTTTACTGAATTAATAATTTCATTTCCAAAGATAATATTGAAAAATACTTTAACTAATTGATCAGCTTTTTCATCATAAAGAAATGCTAATAAATCTTCAAAAGGTTTAAAATCAAAGAATAATTCTACTAAAGCATTTCTCTTATTCCACTCTGATCCTTGAATACTTATTCCATAACTTCTCTTTCTAATAACACATAGATTTTTTGAAATAAGCCTTTTTTCAATATTGTCTATATCTAGACTTATACTTCCCATTACCACATTAAATTTATGGCAGAAATATGATGCTTTTAAAGGCTCTTTACTGACCAAAAGCTCACACATAATTATAATTTGCCTTTGCTCCTTGCTAAATAGCCAAGGAATCGGAATCATATCTAAAGAGTTTTTTATTTCCTCTAGATTTTCCTTATTACCAGAAATACTTAAATTCATATCTTCATCATTAAATATGACTATACTACTTTTTTTCAATTCTTTATTAATAGCATTTATTTCCCTTAATATAGTTCTTTCACTTACATCAAGGTCTTTACTTATGCTCTTTATATTAAACGTACCTTCATTTAAAATTGTACTTAATATAAATTGTTGCCTAGGAGTTAAATTATTCATATACTTCACCCGATTTACTTTATTATTTTTTATGCATTTCTTAGGTTATCCGCATTTTTTAGTAATGTAAAATCTTTTAAGATGAATTATTGCTATGCCGTCATTGGTTTTTTATAATTTAAAACTTTTCAAAAATATGTTTTCCTATTGTTTGAGATTAAATACGATACTAAAATAAGGAAGTATTATAACTAGTTATTTTTATTTTAATAATAAGCATCACTTTATAATACTTACTATCAATTTTTGTAAACGTTGCCATGTTTTTAGATATCTACATAATTTTTACACCTTCCTAATTATGGAATTGATAATCTTAATGTAAATTTTAATATGTTATTTATCAATATTGAATATTATTGTTTCTTTCACTTATTATCTTATACTACACATAATACGTTTTCAATTTAAACAAGTTCAAAACTGTGGTGACTTTTCAATGACAAATTTAAAGTTTATTGTTATTATATATGCTGCAATAATAATTCTACAATTCAAAAAAATCTTATACGGATTTCAAGTTACATTGTCAATTATGCTTTATAAAATGTCAACTTCAACATATATACCTGAAATTGAACTTATAACACATTATAAAAAATAAAATCGTCTTAATAAATCTTTTAATAATTTGTTAAGACGATTCTTATAAAATTCTTACTTAAATGTTTATTTAGCTTTATCAAAAGCATTTATAAACATTTGTTTAATTTCACTAATTAACGGGTACCTTGGATTTGCCCCTGTACATTGGTCATCAAAAGCTTGTTCTGACATTTTATCAAGAGTAGCATAAAACTTTTTCTCCGTAACTCCTGCCTCTTTGATTGTCTTTGGTAAATTTAATTTTTCTTTTAATTCATCAATAGCGTTTATTAATAATTCAACTTTTTCCTCTTCCGTATTTCCCCCTAAGTTTAAGTAATCAGAAATTCTAGCATATCTGGATTTTACATTAGGATATTTATATTGTGGATATGCTGTTTGCTTTAATGGGTTGTCCACAGCATTGAATCTAATAACATCATCAATTAATAATGCATTGGCAACTCCATGTGCTATATGATGTTCTGCCCCTAATTTATGTGCCATTGAATGACATACGCCTAAGAAAGCATTAGCAAAAGCCATTCCTGCAGTGGTTGATGCATGTGCCATCTTTTCTCTTGCTTTCACATTTGTTGTACCTTCTTCATATGCTTGTGGTAAATATTTAAAAATTAATCTTATAGCTTCTAAAGCAAGTCCATTTGTATATTCTGAAGCAAGTACTGATACATAAGCTTCTATAGCATGAATTAATGCATCTATACCTGAAGCTGCTGTTAAACCTTTAGGCATATTCATCATGAGCTCTGCATCAACTATAGCCATATCTGGGGTTAATTCATAATCAGCAAGTGGATATTTAACTCCTTTCTTTTCATCAGTTATAACTGCAAATGGTGTAACTTCAGACCCAGTACCAGCTGAAGTCGGTATTGAAACCATCATAGCCTTTTCACCTAGTTTTGGGAATGGATATAATCTTTTTCTTATGTCCATAAATCTCATAGCAAGATCCTCAAATTTTTCTTCTGGATGTTCATATAATACCCACATGATTTTAGCAGCATCCATTGGTGAACCCCCACCTAGTGATATTATGGTATCTGGATTAAAATTCAACATCTCTTCCACACCCTTTTTAGCAGTAGCCAAAGTTGGATCTGGTTCTACTTCTGAGAATATCTTATAGCTGACTCCTATTTCATCAAGAATCTTTGTAACATTATCAACATATCCCAATTCTTCCAAAATCTTATCAGTTACTATAAATGCCCTTTTTCTGTTCATATCCTTTAATTCTCTTAATGCAAATCCAAGACATCCAAACTTGAAGTAAATTTTTTCTGGAACCTTAAACCAAAGCATGTTTTCTCTCCTCTCAGCTACACTCTTAATATTTAATAAATGTTTAGGTCCAACATTCTCTGATACAGAATTCCCACCCCATGAGCCGCAGCCTAAAGTGAAGGAAGGAGCAATTTTAAAGTTAAACAAATCTCCATTTGCTCCATGAGATGCAGGCATATTAATGAAAGTTCTTACTGTCTTCATAGCCGCACCAAATTTCGCTACTTTATCTTTCTCTGTAATTGAATTAACATATAGTACAGATGTATGTCCTAACCCACCTAATTCAAGAAGCTTTTTTGCTTTTTCTATTGCATCATCAAAATTCTTTGCTTTATACATGCCCAGCACTGGCGACAACTTTTCGTGAGCAAAGGGTTCTTCTTCTCCTACCGATTTTACTTCACCAATAAGTACTTTGGTTGTTTCTGAAACCTTTACCCCTGACATATCAGCTATTGTATAAGCTGATTGTCCTACAATTTTTCCATTTATGCTTCCATTTATAAATATAGTTTTTCTTACTTTATCTATTTCATCCTTACTAAGTATATGAGCGCCTCTCTCTTTAAACTCTTTTCTGACTTCCTCATATACTGAATCTAAAGCTATTATTGCCTGCTCTGATGCACAGATAACACCATTATCAAAAGTTTTTGAAAGAAGTATTGAATTTACAGCCATTTTTATATGAGCAGTATCATCTATTATAACCGGCGTGTTACCTGGCCCAACACCTAGTGCTGGTTTACCTGAAGAGTAAGCTGCCTTAACCATTGCTGGTCCTCCTGTAGCA
>JAEZKY010000347.1 GCA_023435985.1 Bacillota bacterium
AATGGTATTAAGCTACCTAAAAATTACTCAGCAGAGAATGCAATAAATTCAGCTTGGCTAATGCTTCAGGAAGTAGTAGATAAAGATAAAAATCTGGCATTAGATGTATGCACCAAAACATCAATAGTTGAAAGTTTATATAATATGGTACTGCAAGGATTAAGCCCAGCTAAAAAGCAATGTTACTTTGTAGTATACGGAAAGAAATTAGCACTTATGAAAAGCTATATGGGAACCATAGTTGCCACCAAGAGGATTAATGGAGTTAAAGATATAAAAGCATTCGTAATATATGAAGGAGATACATTTGAAACAATATTTAATAGTGATACTTATACGATTGAATTTAACTATCAGCCTAAATTTGAAAATATAAATTCAAATAAGATTAAGGGCGCCTTTGCCATAATAATAGGTGAAGATAACAAGCTTTTGCATACAGAAGTAATGACAATAGATCAAATAAGAAAATCATGGGGAATGGGAATCGCCTATAAGAGTGGAAAATCAAATGCCCATAACGATTTTAGTGAAGAGATGGCTAAGAAGAGTGTAATAAATAGGGCATGTAAGAAATTTTATAATACTTCAGATGATAGCGATTTATTGATAGAAAGTTTAAATAATACAGATGAAGATTACGATGAAGCAAATATTATTGAGAGTACAAAAGAAGAAGCACATGAAGAAATAAAGGCAAATGCAAATCAAGAAGTAATAGATGTTGAAGCTGAGCCAGTAAAAGAAATTAATGAAGCGAAATCAAATAATCAAATCCAAAATGATAGTAAACCTGAAGAAAATGCACAACAAATAAAGTGTGAGTTCTAATGATTAAAGTATTAGCTTCAGGAAGCACAGGTAATTGCTATATCATTCAAGCACAGGGAGAGATCCTTTTGCTTGAGTGCGGCATTAATATAAAAAATATAAAACATGGATTGAATTTTGATTTAAGTAAAGTGATAGGTTGCTTAATTACACATGAACATAAGGATCATAGCAAATCTATAAATGATATATTAGCTGCAGGAATAGATGTTTATACGAGCAAAGGAACAGCTACAGGTGTTGAATTAAAAGATCAAAGATATAGTTATAGATTCAATTATTTAAGGCATAAAGTACCTAAGCATATAGGTGGGTTTACTGTAATCCCATTTAATACTCAGCATGATGTAAATGAACCATTAGGATTTTTAATATTTCATCCTAAACTAGGGAAAATATTATTTGCAACAGACACTTATTATTTAAAAACTACTTTTAGAAATGTAGACCACATTTTAATAGAGTGTAACTATTCAGAAGATATATTGCCACAGTTGCCCGCGTGGAGGGCTAGAACTATTAAAAGCCATATGAGCTTAGAAACATTAAAAGAAACGCTCAAATCGTGGGAATTAGGCAATACAAAAGATATAATGCTAATTCATATTAGTAATGATAATGGAGAACCAGAAAGGTTTAAAGAAGAGATAGAGAACCTAACTGGGATTAAAACATATATAGCAGAACCAGGATTGATAATAAATTAAAAGGAATAAAGGCAGGTGGGCTTATGGCAAGGCCAGTAAAAGAGGGCTTAACTTACTTTCCTTTTGATGTAGATTTTTTCTCAGATAAAAAGATCAGAATTTTAAAATCAAGATATGGAGCAGATGGGATTACATTATATATGTATCTTCTATGCGAAATATATAAAAGCAACGGATATTATTTAGAGACTGATGATGATTTTTACTATATCATATCAGACGATTTAAACATGAGTTATGAGAAGATCAGGCAGATTATGAACTTCTTGCTTGAACGGTCACTGTTTAACGATACACTTTTCAAGTCGGACAAGGTCTTAACCTCCATCGGAATACAGAAAAGGTACCAGGAAGCTGTTAAAAGTAGAGCTTTAAAAAGGACCATAGAAATAACAGAGTTTTGGCTTTTAGAAAAAAATGAGACGCAAAGCTTTATTAAAGTGAACCCAAATTTAAATAAATCCGAGATTAACTCGAGTAAATCCAGGAATAACTCCAATAAATCTGAGAATAATGACACAAAGAAAAGTAAAGTAAATAAAAATAAAGTAAATGAAAGTAAAGTAAATAATAATATATTTCTTGTTTATGAGAACTGTGGATTTGGTACTATAAACAATTTTACTAAAGAACAGTTAGAATCAATGGTTAATGACTTTAGTTTTGAATGGGTAAAAGAGGCTCTTGAAATAGCAACGACTAATGGAGCTAGAAACTTAAAATATGTTCAAAGAATTTTAGAGAACTGGAGAGATAAAGGCAAAAATTATGTTCCTACTAACAATAAAGACAATGTTAAGGTATTGAAATTTAATAATTTTGAACCAAGACAATATGACTATGATCTTTTAGAAAAGAAGCTATTGGGGTGGGATGATGATTAAAAAGCAGTTAGGCGATATTCTCCCAGGTCAAATGAGCATATTTGATTTTGATTTATCTAAACCCAAAGAAATTAAACAAGAAATAAAGCCGGTATTAAAAACTAAAGCTCCAAATGAAAAGAAGTTTGCAGAGATTATTAATTTATACAAATCTACTGCAGCAAGAATAGTTAAACAAGTATGCGGAGCTCTGCTAGTAGAACT
>JAEZKY010000372.1 GCA_023435985.1 Bacillota bacterium
TGGAGAAGCATTGGCAGTTCAAATGGTAATTGGTAATACTATAAAAATACCGGATGGACTTTTTACGTCAATGGCGACATTAACTAGCATTATAACAATGGACATGGCAAATACAGCTACAGGAACATCTTGGAATGATGCACTATGGGCATTAGCATTAATTTTACTTGTAATCTCTTTTGTATTTATTGTTATAGTAAGAATGATTGAGAAAAGGAGTGCAGTATAATGAATGCAAAAAAAGTTGACAAACTTGCAACAATTATATTTTACATAATAAGTATGTTTATTGTGTGCTTACTTGGTGCATTTATCGTATATATTTTATATAGAGGTGGAAGCATGTTAAAGCCTTCATTTCTATTTGGAAATCCTAAGTTAACAGGAGCTGGCGGAGGAATTTTACCACAGCTGTTTAATTCATTTTACATGCTTATTATATCTTTAATAATTACAGTTCCAATTGGTATTGGAGCAGGAATTTATTTAGCTGAATACTCAAAGGAAGGACCAGTTCTTAAGTTCATAAGAATGTCTCTTGAAACAATGTCATCCCTTCCATCTATCGTTATAGGCATGTTTGGATTATTAGTTTTTGTTAATATGGCAGGCTGGGGATATTCTATACTTGCGGGGGCTTTATCTGTAAGTATATTAAATATACCAGCAATGACTAGAATTTCAGAAAATGCGATAATTACAACAAGTAAAAGAGTTAAGGAAGCGTCACTTGGACTTGGTGCAACTAAATGGCAGACATTAGCTAAAATCACAGTACCAACAGCTATGGGAGAAATATTAACAGGTATAATCTTAGCAGCGGGAAGAATATTTGGAGAAGCAGCAGCATTTTTATATACTGCAGGATTAAGTTCAAAGAATTTAAATTTCAATACAATAAGTTTAGCAGGAAATAATTCAGCATTTTCACTTTTCAGACCTGCAGAAACTTTAGCGGTTCATATATGGAAATTAAATTCAGAAGGAACAGTAGTAGATGCAGCTCAAATTGCCAATGGAACAGCAGCAGTGCTTATACTTGCGGTTCTTATATTTAATGTTGGGGCAAGACTTTTAGGAAACAGATTAATGAAAGCTTATAGTGGGAAGTAGGAGATAGGTATGAATATTATAGAAACTAAAGATTTATGCTTGTATTATGGAGAAAATCAGGCTTTAAAGAGTATAAATATGTCAATAAATAAAAATGAAGTTACAGCACTTATTGGACCATCAGGGTGTGGTAAGTCAACATTTTTAAGAACTTTAAATAGAATGAATGATTTAATTGAAATTGTAAAAATAACAGGTGAAGTTTTATTTGAAGGTAAAGACATATATAAGGATTGCGATGATATATATTTAAGGAAAAGAGTTGGAATGGTATTCCAAAGACCTAATCCATTTCCAATGTCTATTTATGATAATATTGCATATGGACCTAGAATACATGGAACAAAGAACAAAAAGATATTAGATGAAATCGTAGAAAAGAGCTTAAGAGGAGCAGCGCTTTGGGATGAAACTAAAGACAGGCTTAAGTCAAGTGCTCTAGGATTATCAGGCGGTCAGCAGCAAAGGCTATGTATAGCTAGAACCCTTGCAGTTTCACCAGAAGTAATCTTAATGGATGAACCAACCTCAGCATTGGATCCTATATCTACAGGTAAGATGGAAGAACTTATGGATGAACTTAAAAAGAATTATACTGTTATAATTGTAACTCATAATATGCAGCAAGCAGGAAGAATAGCCGATAAAACTGCCTTCTTTTTAAGCGGTGAAGTTATAGAATATGGAAAAACAGAAGATATATTTTATAATCCGAGAGATAAGAGAACAGAAGATTATATTACAGGTAGATTTGGTTAAGATTAGAAAGGGGCATTAGAATTATGACAAGAGGATCACAAGATATTAGGGTAAGAAATATAAACAAAGAATTAATAGAAATGGCTAGCTTAGTAGAAAAGCAAATATGTGAAAGTCTGCTTACTTTAAAGAATTATGATTTAGAAAAAGCTGATCAAATAATTAAAGATGATGATAAAGTTGATGAAATGCAGAAAAGGATAGAAGAAGAATGCATTAAGTTTATTGCAACAGAGCAGCCGCTTGCAACAGATTTACGAAGGGTATTCACAGCTTCAAAGATAGTTACAGATCTAGAAAGAATGGCTGATCATGCAGTTGATATTTGCAAGATAACAAAGAGAATAGGTGGAGAGATAGAGTCATTGGAAGGAAGTTCATCAGAATTATGGGAAATGGACAAGAAAGTACGAATGATGATTAAATCTGCCATAGAGGCATACATTAATGAAGACAATGAATTAGCTTATAAGATTTGTGAGAGTGATGATGAGATAGATGCATTCTATAAATCATTATTCACAAGCTTAATCAATACAATTAAAGTTGATGAAAATTTAATTCAAAAAGGAACACAATTGTTATTTGTAATAAAATATCTAGAAAGAATAGGCGATCATGTAACTAACATATGCGAATGGACTATTTTTTCAAAAACCGGAGTTTATGTAGATTTAAACGAGTAACACATAAATTTGTTGTAATAAATGAAGATGTCCTTTTAGCAAGGGCATCTTTTGCTTTTATATAGTTCTTGACTCTGCTATTACAATAATGTAAGATAAGAAAAATATATATGAAATAGGAATATAAAAGTAGTTTAAATACAAGAATATAAAGTGGAAGTGGAAATATAGGCTGAATTTCTAAAAAATAAATACAGTACATAATAAGTGGTAAAAAGAGGAGAGAAAAACAATGACGAGAGGATCACAGGATATTAGGGTAAAGAATATCAATAGACAATTGGTAATTATGGCTAACCTGGTCGAGAAGCAAATATATGAAAGCATGTTAAGTTTAAAGAATTATGATATAAAAACAGCTGAAAATATAATTAAAAGTGATGATAAGGTTGATGAATTGCAAAAGACAATAGAAGAGCTATGTATCAAATTTATTGCGGCAGAACAGCCGCTTGCAACGGATTTAAGAAAAGTTATGACTGCATCGAAAATAGTTACAGATTTAGAAAGAATGGCTGATCATGCAGTTGATATATGCAAGATAACAAAAAAAATGGGCGGCAAGGTTAATTCTTTTTCTAAGAGCTTAGAAACTCTATGGGAAATGGAGAAAAAAGTGAGAATTATGATAGAGCTAGCTATAAACTCATATATTGAGAATGATGATGAAATGGCCTATAAAATCTGCGAAAAAGATGATGAGATTGATGCTTGTTATAAATCTTTATTCACAGCCTTTGTTAACGATATAAAACTAGATGAAAGCTTAACTGAAAAGGGAATAAACCTTTTATTCGTAATAAAGTATTTAGAGAGGATAGGAGACCATGTGACAAATATCTGCGAATGGACTATCTATTCTAAAAGTGGAGTTTATACTGATTTAAATGAATAGGCTTTAATGCCGCAAGGAATATGTAGTAGCTTATCGGAAGGGTGCTCTTAATGTAGTAATGCATAAATGAGTACCTTTTTTGCGCTTTAAATGAGAATGAAAGTTTATGAAATATCAAGTGTTTTAATCCAATATATTAAAGTGTAAAATGTAATTATAAAGTGAGATTGAAAATATATTTTGGTAGATGAGAATGTTGAAAAGAAATATAGATTTGCATTTCCATATAAAAACACTATACTTTAAGTAAAATATAGTGTATACTACAATAAATTTATGAATGTTTAAAATGCTATTTATTATGTATTATATTAAGAGTTATCTTACAGTCTTTTTTTATAATTTAACCATTCATAAATTATAAATATTAAAGAACTAATTAACAGAAATATAAATATTAATAAAAGGTTGATATTTAAAAGAAAAGCTGTTATAATAAGTCTTGTAATAAAAAAGGTTTTTTATAGATATTATGCATTTCTCCTTTTAGAGAATTATATGAATCGATATTAATCTTTAATTTTAGAAGGAGGAATTTAATATGGAAGATAAAACTTTAGTATGTAAAGATTGTGGAAATGAATTTGTTTTCACAACTGGAGAACAAGAATTTTACAAAGAAAAAGGATTTGACAACGAACCAGTAAGATGTCCTGATTGTAGAAGAGCTAGAAAACAACAAAATAATAGAAGATAGTTTATGATTATTTTGAGAGTTATAAGATTTTCTTATAACTCTTTTTTGTCATTAATGTAAAAATATTAAAACATATAAAAAATAGGTGATAAAAATGATAAAATAGTTGCTGCATTTTGGATTGTATGGTAAATAAATTTTTACTATAAGGATTTTAATAATGTGAGGGTTCTTAAGTGGTTAATCCCTAAAAGCTACTTTCCAAAGACTTAATCTTTTAAATAATTAAATAGTATTTACATAAAAATAATATCATTAATAATAAGTAAATAAAGTAGAGTTATAACAAGATATAAACTTTCACATATGTTTTATTGTACAATTATTGCTGTTGCTACTTTTTTTTCTATATCTTTTTCAGAGGAATTATTGTTAGATACTGATAGTTTACTTGGTGTATTAATAATTTCATTGTCATAGTACATTGTTGTAGCTGATCCACCACCTAAGTTTATTGCATTTACTGCACCTAACTCATACATGATTTCTTGTTCTTCTTTTATGGTAACACCTAAACTTTCGTTGTTATTACCGTCTATAGCAAGCATAATTATAGCACCATCTTTCTTTTGGCCAATTGCTGTTCGTGGAGTAATACCTAGTCCTTCATCTCCGTCAATTTCGGTTTTTTTACAGTTTATTACAAGAGAAGGAAAACCGGTTAATGCCTCTTGGATATCAAGGGTAGTTAAATCATTTAATGAATAGCTTCCTACAATTAATTGTCCCAATTTGGTTATTGCAAATAAATCTGATTTTTGATCATCTTTTAGCCCGTTATAAATTACTTGCCCATTTGATAATACTACTTCAGTTGAAATTTCACCGTTTCCAGACAATTTAACTCCTTCTGGAGAAATATTACCAAAACTTATTCCATTAATTGCAGCGACAGCATTATTATTTTTTGCAATTTCGCTTGTAGTTTCTTCAGCGGTCGTAAGTTCTGAAGTATGTGCAACTTTTACTCTTGTTGGATCGTTTATTATAAGGCAGTAGCCCTTATAGTTATTAGTTTCAATTTTGTATGATTCAATTATATCTTTGGCAGAGGTGCTATCTGAAGTTTTTTGTGATTCACCTATAACATTAGAATCAGCTTTTGTTGATATCGCTCCTAATGAGCAAATAGCAATTGTTATGGCTAAAGCTGCAGAAATTATTCCGCGTTTAGTTTTCTTAATTAACATGCTATCAAGCCTTCTTTTTAATATTTTTTTAGTTCCTCCAAGTTCAGTTGCTAATTTTGTATTAATAAAGTTAACCTCATTCTGTTTCAATGAGTTTATAAGTACTAGCGCATAATTTTTTCTTTCAGTAAAATCACATTTATCAAGGATTTTTTCATCGCATGAAAGTTCGCATTCAATATTAATATATTTATTCATTACATAGATTAAAGGATTGAACCAATAAATTGAGGAAACGGCCATAACCAAAAATTTATATAGTAAATCTTTCTTTTTATAATGCATAAGTTCGTGTTTTAAAATCCATTTGATTTCTGTTTCATCATAAGTTTTTGGGGGTAAGATTATGTGAGAATTAAAGACACCGATCCCAAAGGGAACAGGTATATAATCAGAAACTTTTAGTAATATATTTTTCCTTATTTTAAATTCATCCAACAGTCTATTATATATTTTTTTTATGTCTTCATTTTCAACTTCGTTTGATAAATCTATTAAGGTATTTTTTAGCCTTATATATGAGAAAATTCTATATGTGACAATTATGAGAGCTACACCTAGCCATAAATAACTTAGAATTTCAAATGTATTAATATTAAAATCCTTTGTTGATTCAATAGCTTGATTAACAGCTGATGAACTAGTAAGTGAAGTTACATTATTACTTATTTTATTTATGGATTTTACATTGATATCCAATGTAAAAAGTTTATTAATAACAAGATTAGAGTTTTGAAATATTGTAATTCTAAAGGGAAAGATCATTCTAATTATGACTATAAGCCATATATAGTAATTGAAACTTTTGGTATATTCCTTAAATAAAGTTTTCTTAAGAAGTAAAAGAACGCAAATCCCAGCACTGGTAATTAGTGTTACTCTTAATATATTACTAAATAATAATTGGACCATATCATCACCTCAATTATGTAATTATTCCTTTTGATTTTTAATCCATTTTTCTAAATCTTCTAAGTCGTCATCAGTAATTTCACTATTATCATGCAGAGCAGTAATTAAACTTTTTAGGGAATTTTCATGAATATTAGTAAAGAAATATTTTGTTTCAAATTCCAAATATTCTTTTTTATTTATTAAAGCAGTGTAATAAGTGTATAGTTTGATTTTTTCTGCACTTAGAAAATCTTTTTGCACTAATTTAGAAAGTAAAGTTAATGTAGTTGTCCTTTTCCATCCAATTCTTTCTTGCAATTTACTAATAACGTCTTTTGAGGATATAGGGCCATTATGTTCCCAAATAACTTTCATTACACTCAATTCAGATTGTGGGATTTTTGAAATATTCAAATTCATACATCTCCTTAATTTATTTACAGTCTATAGTTATAGACTAATTGAAATAAGTTTACCATATGAATAAATTATTATCAATATTTTCCTGAAAAAAATTAATTAGTCTTTAATATAAATTGACATGATGTTTGTATTAGGCTATAATAATGTAAAAAAATTAATAGAAAAGTTGTTCGTATAACTTCAATAATATGGTTTGAAGGTCTCTACCAGGAACCACAAAATCCTGATTACGAAGAAAATTGGTTATTCATTTTTCTTCGTAATCAGGATTTTTTTATTAAAAAATAAATTTGTATTTGTAGCAAGGAGTGTAGTTTATGAAAAATAATATGTCTTTTTTAAAGAAAAGAATTAAGGTAGCAAAGAAGGAAATAAAAGCAGAGGTTGTTATAAAAAATGGAAAGATAGTAAATGTTTTTACTGGAAGCATTACAGAAGGTGATGTGGCAATTGTAGATGGATATATAGCAGGTATTGGAGAGTATGAGGGTGAAGAAATTATAGACGCACATGGTAAGTTTATAGTTCCTGGATTTATTGACGGTCATATGCATATTGAAAGTACAATGCTTACACCAAATGAATTGTCAAAGGTATTAATTAAGCATGGAGTTACTACAGTAATGGCAGATCCACATGAAATTGCAAATGTTGCTGGAACAGAAGGAATTAATTTTATGTTAAACTCGTCAGAGAAGTTACCCATTGATGTGTTTATTATGCTTCCTTCCTGTGTTCCGGTAACTTCATTTGAAAGTAGTGGAGCAAGATTAGATGCAGAAGATTTAGAGCCTTTTTACTCACATCCAAGGGTATTAGGTCTTGCAGAAGTTATGGATTTTCCATCTGTAGCTAACCTAAATGAAGAAATGCTTAAAAAACTTATTAATGCTAATATAAATGGAGGCATTGTAGATGGACATGCTGCTGGACTTAGTAAAGAAGAATTAAATATATACGCATCGGCAGGAATTTATGCAGATCATGAATGTGCTAATGTACAAGATGCAAAAGATCGTTTGGAATTAGGTATGTATTTAATGATTAGAGAAGGTACAGCTGCTAAGGATTTAAAGTCACTTCTGCCAGTTATTACTCCCATAAATTCAAGGCGATGTATGTTGGTTACAGATGATAAATTACTTGATGATTTGATTGATGAAGGAAGTGTGGATCATAATGTAAGACTTGCTATAAAAGAAGGTCTTGATCCTATTACAGCAATTCAAATGGTGACTATTAATGCAGCGGAGTTTTTCGGACTTCGTAGTCTAGGAGCAATTGCACCTGGATATCAAGCCGACTTATTAATATTAGATGATTTTCATAGTATTTTAGTTAATAAAGTTATAAAGAGAGGAAAATGTATTGTAGAGAATGGAGAAGTAAAGGATGCAATAATTAAAGGAAATGAAAATAATAAAGAATTAGCTTCAAAATTACCTATGATAAATATGAAAGAACTTAGAAAAAATGATTTGGAAATACAATTATCTTCGGAATTATGTAATGTAATAGAAATTGTTCCTAATAGTCTAATGACATATCATAAAATCGAAAAAGCTGATATAAATAATGGCTATTTTAGCACATCTATTTTAAAGGATCAATTAAAGATAGCTGTAATAGAAAGACATCATTCAACAGGAAATATTGGGCTAGGTATTGTTAAGGGGTTCGGTATAAAAAGTGGAGCCATTGCAACAACGGTAGCTCACGACTCTCATAACATTGTTGTTATTGGAACATCTGATGAAGAAATGCTATTAGCAGTAGATCATATAAAAAAGATGAATGGAGGAATCGCAATTGCTTCAGGTAAAGAAGTTGTAGCATCATTACCCCTTGCGATAGGAGGATTAATGTCTGAGAATGGTTATTTAAAAGTTCAAGAAGAGCTTTATGATTTGAATAAAGCTTTAAATAGAATAGGATTTGAAAAGGAGTTTAATCCATTTTTAACGCTATCCTTTTTAACCCTTCCAGTTATTCCAGAAATTAAATTAACTGATAAAGGTTTATTTGAATTTAAGACATTTTCTCATATAAAAATTTAGGCATAAAATATTAGTGATTTTCTTCAGACTATCTATAATACCAAATTTAAAAAATAAACTAATGCGTGAATTATTATGTGAACCGATAATATAATCAAAAATATAGAGAAGTTTTTTCTCTATATTTTTTTATCTGTTTAAATACCATAATGCTTACTTTTAGAATAATTTAATTTATTAAAAGGTATTTTAAGTTTACCACAAAAATTACTTAGTCAGTTGTTTGTCTATAATTTCATCTATTAAATTATAATTTTCATGAACCTATTGCCATGAACAATGAACAATGATAATATAACTATGTTCAATAAATGAACTTTAAAAAGTGTAGTAATCATAGAGTAATCATAGTAAAAAGAAATTTAAAAATTAAATATTAGTTATTCGATATGCTTTGTGTATTTTCTTGTTGACAATGGAGGAAGTGTTTAGTAAGATATATTTAATATTAATCATAGTAATTGTATAGGAATAGTAAAAATAAAAAAGGGGAGCTATGTATGACAAAAAGAAATTTTAAAAATATATGCCATAAGAATCATGGAGGTGAAAATAATTACTATGAATAATCAAGATATAACTCCAAAAACGGTGAAAAGAAAAAAAGGTAGAAGTTTTTATCTTGGTGTTTCATTTATCTCAGTACTCGTGTTTTTATGCATATGGCAAATTACTACAAGTAAAGGTTTGATTAATCCAGTGTTCCTTCCATCTCCTCAAAAAGTATGGCAGGCATTTGTTGAATTAGCAAAACAAGGCTATAAGGGAGAAAGTCTAGTATCTCATATTGCTGTAAGTATGGAGAGACTTTTTATTGCTATCTTTTTTGCAATAATAATTGGTGTTCCTTTAGGACTTATTGCAGGCAGCTCAAGGACTGTAAGGGCAATTCTGGATCCATTTATTGAATTTTATCGTCCACTTCCGCCGCTGGCGTATTATACATTAATTGTACTTTGGTTTGGAATTGGAGATGAATCAAAAATTATCTTATTGTTTTTAAATGCTTTCGCACCTTTGTTAATTGGGGTTATATTTAGTGTTCAAAAAGTACCGATAGATAGAATTAATGGCGCTAAATCGTTAGGTGCCACCGGAGTGAATCTTTTTGTCAGTGTTATTTTTAGATCATGCCTGCCAGATATATTGACTAGTCTTAGAACAGCTATTGGTGTTGCTTATGCAACTTTGGTTGCAGCAGAAATGGTTGCAGCTGTATCAGGAATAGGCTGGATGGTATTAGATGCAAGTAAATATCTTAGAAATGATATTGTCTATGCTGGAGTTATAATTATGGGAATTATAGCAATTATATTAGACTCTTTTGTAAGGTTTTTAATTAGAAAAGCTTCACCATGGTTAGAGAAGTAAATTAAAAATCCAGTAGCAACTTATTAGTGGAAATCAAAAGCTTACATTAAAATTTTAAGGAGTGTTATTTATGAAATTAAGGAAATATGCAATACTTTTATCAGCAATCTTATCTATTGGAATTTTAGTAACAGGCTGCTCAGGGGCAAAAACAGCTAGTACGACAGGAAATACTCAAGCTTCAGATTCAGCTTTGCCAAAAGAAATACGTTTAGGATATTTTCAGTCTCCAAATGGAGAACTTCTTGCAAAAGGAGAAAAGTTACTTGAAAAAAAATTCCCGGGGGTTTCAATTAAGTATGTTCAATTTGATGTTGGACGAGATGTAAATACTGCAATGGCTAGTGGATCTATAGATATAGCAACAATTGGTACACCTCCAGGAACAACTGGAATTGTTAATGATCTTCCTTATAAAATTTATTATTTGCATGATATAATTGGAGCAAGTGAAGCACTAGTTGCAAAAAATACATCTGGAATCAATTCAATAGCAGATGTAAAGGGTAAAAAAATTGCAACTCCATTTGGTTCGACTTCTCACTATAGTTTACTTGCTGCATTAAAGCAAAATAATATTTCAGAAAATGATGTTACTATTTTAGATATGAACGCGCAAGACATTATAGCAGCATGGAGCAGAGGGGAAATTGATGGAGCATACATTTGGCAGCCAGCACAGTCGAAGCTCATTTCAGACGGTGGAAAAGTCATACTTACATCTGAAGATGTTGCGAATAAAGGAGGAGTTACAGGCGAATTTGGTATTGTAAGTAATGACTTTGCAGCCAAATATCCAGATGTAGTTAAGGCATATATTGATATATTAGATGAAGCTACTAAGTCATATAAAACTCAATCAGATGATGTAGTTAAAACATTATCATCAGAACTTGGGTTAAGTACTGACGATACAAAGCAGGCTATGAATCAAATTTCTGTTTTAGATAAGTCTGAGCAGGTAAAATATATAGGAACAGCAGACAAGCAAGGGGCACTACCACAAATTCTAAAGGATACAAGTGATTTCTTGTTAACTCAGAAAGCAGTTACTACTTCACCAGATATTGAAACTTTCAAGAAGGCAGTAAGAAATGATTTATATAATTAATAGAGACGAGGAGATATAATATGGAATCGTTAGTAGAAATAAATAGGCCAGAAGAAAGAAAAGAAAATTGTTCTGTTGAATTAAAACATGTTAATTTAATATATAAAAATGGAAAAGAGTATTCAAATGTCCTAAATAACATTCAGCTTAAATTATTTGATGATGATTTTGTTTGTGTTCTTGGGCCATCTGGATGTGGGAAAACTTCATTATTAAATGCTATTGCTGGATATAATACAGATATCTCAGGGCAAGTACTTATAAATGGTGCAGTGCATACTAAGCCAAATCCAGATGTAGGAGTTGTTTTTCAGCAGCCGAACATCTTTCCTTGGTTAAGTGTTGAAAAGAATATTGAATTTGGACTTAAGATGAAGAAGATTCCTAAAAAAGAGAGAGCAGAAATTGTAAATCATTATGTTAACTTAGTTGGTTTAGATAAAGCTAGAAAGCTGCTTCCTCATCAATTGTCTGGAGGTATGAAGCAGCGTGCAGCAATTGCAAGAACATTAGCTGCAGATTCAAAAGTAGTTCTGCTTGATGAACCTTTTAGTGCATTAGATGCTTTAACTAGAGAAGCTATGCAAAAACATCTAAAGAAGATATGGAAAGAGACTAATAAATGCTTTTTCTTTATTACTCATGATGTGGAAGAGGCGATTCTTTTATCAACCAGGATTATTGTAATGAATGCTAATCCGGGAAGAATTGTGAGTGATTTTAAAAATCCACTTCAACAAGATGATGATAATAGCTTTAAAAAAATCAGATCTTCAGAAGAATTTGGAGAACTTAGAGATTCGTTAATAGAATTGATTCAAGGAAATGATTTAGAAAATGAAGTTTAACAAATTATACGCTATATCAAAGAAAGCGCACGATCTATTCACAAAAATAAGTATCAATATTAAGAGTAATAGAAATCTTTGATTTATTATCCTCTTGATGGAGGTACATTAACGACAGAATTGTTGAAGGGAGATAAATATTATGAAGAGAGCAGCACTTACTCAAAAATTATTGGTTTTGGGTGTAGATGGCATGGATCCAAGAGTGAGTCAAAAATTTTTAAAAGAAGGAAAAATGCCAAATTTAAAAAAGCTGATTGAACGTGGTTCAGCTAGAGATGATTTAAGACAAATTGGTGCAATCCCAACAATTACACCGCCTTGTTGGACAACACTTGCTACAGGTGCTTATCCAGGAACACATGGAATTACTTGTTATTGGAGACAATCTCCTGAAAGTCTTGATGCAGTTGTTTATAATATGGATTCGCGTAACTGCACTGCTGAACAGATTTGGAATATCACATCAGAAGCTGATTTAAAAACATTAGTTTGGCATTGGCCAGGCAGTTCTTGGCCGCCAACTTCTCACAGTGAAAACTTGAGTGTTGTAGATGGAACTCAGCCAGGATCTGTTAATATGGGAGTTGCACAACTTGATTGGGAAAAAGTTATTGTTGCTTCGCCTGAAATCGAAGAGGTCCGTTATGCACCAAGAGTAGAAAAACCAGCAGGTGTTGGTTGTATAATTACAGATTTAGAAGGCACTTTAGACGATGAAGTTGATGATGAAATGATGGAACTTTGGTGGGGAGATACAGCTCGTCAAGGTGGTGAAATTCGTACCTATGTTATGGATGATAATGATACAGAAATTGTTATTGGAAGTAAAGTAGCTTATGACATTGTAAATTCTCCACTTAAAGATGCAAAAGGTTGGAAAAACGCGCCAGAAGGAGCAAAAGAATTCACTATAATAACTTCAAGCGGTGTAACTAGGCGTCCGGCCTTAATTCTTAAAAATGAAGCTGGTGAATATGATAGAGTGGCAATTTATAAAAATAAGAAAGCAGATGAACCAATCGTTATTTTAGAGAAAGATAAGATGGTAACAGGTATAATAGACGATGTTACAAAGAAAGAAGTGACAAAGCCTGCATGTCGTTCAATGAAGATTTTAGAACTTGATCCACAAGGCAATAAAGTTAGAGTTTGGATTAGTAATGCTCTTGACATCTCCAATGATCAATTATGGCATCAAAAATCTTTATACAAAGATATTACTGAGAATGTTGGACATGTTCCGCCTGTTAGCTTAATCGGTGGAGAAGATGATGAACTAGTAAGAGAAATCTTTGAACCATCCTGGGCAATTTACGATAAGTGGCAGGCGGATTGTCTTAATTATTGTATTAAGGAGAAAAAATATGATGTAGTATTCTCTCATCTTCATAATATTGATTGCGCAGGACATCAATTATGGCATCTTGCTAAGACGCTTGAGCCGTGGGATTACACTGATGAAAAAGTATATCAGGAATTTATTGAAAAATTTTATATACAAACAGATGATTATATTGGTGAATTCCTGCATCTATTAGATGAAGGATGGACTGTATTACTTGTAAGTGATCATGGGCTTATGGTTGGAGAAAATGTGCCTCCAATTTTAGGTGAGTATGGCGGATTAAATACAAAAGTCATGGAAGAGCTTGAGTATACAGTTTTGAAAAAAGATAAAGATGGTAATTCAACAAGAGAAGTAGATTGGGAGAAAACAAGAGCTGTTCAGATTCGTAGTAATTATATTTATATTAATCTAAAAGGACGTGATAAGTATGGTATTGTAGATCCAAAAGATAAGTATGATTTAGAAGAACAAATAATCTCTGACTTGTATAATTACAGGGATGATAAAACCGGTAAAAGAGTTGTGGGCATATGCCTTAGAAATAAAGATGCTGTCTTAATAGGTACTCATGGACCAGAATGTGGTGATATATTCTTCTCTATTGAAGAAAAATATAACAGACTCCACGGAGATAGCCTTTCGACTTCAGAAGGATATTTTGATACCTCGGTGTCACCAATCTTTGTAGCAGCAGGTTCTGGGATAAAGAATGGATTTACAACTGAACGTATTATAAGGCAAGTTGATGTTGCGCCTTCAGTTTCTGTATTACTAGGTTTACGTTACCCGGCACAGTGTGAGGGAGCCCCAATTTATCAAATCTTCTCAGAAGATATTTAGGCATAATCAGAAAAATAACAAATCCATCTCTCTTAATAAAGAATTATGGCTATCAGAAAGTAGCACTCTGATAGCTGTTTTTAAAATAGATTGAAAAATTATAAAGGAGTGAATAGAATGGCTTTACAACATTTAGATTCTAATGAGTTTGATGAAATTATATATGACAATGCTGAGTCAAGTCTAGTGATTTTTTCTAGAGAAAGCTGTAGTGTATGTCAAGGTGTAGTACCAATTTTAGAAGATTTAAAATCAAAATATGATGGTAAGTATAATTTTTATTATGTTGATGTTGAAGAACAAAAGAATTTATTTCAGAGATTTTCTTTAAAAGGTGTTCCTCAAATTCTGTTTTTTAAGGATGGTGAGTACCAAGGAAAATTAGCTGGTAATGTGGAAGATGATGAAGTTGAAGAAAAAATTGCTGAAGTTTTTGAGGAGTGATTAAAAGTATGGGCGATATTACTAATTCCTACGATTTAATTATCATAGGTGGTGGGCCTGCAGGACTTTCAGCTGCAATTTATGGGGGAAGAGCTAAACTTAAAACTCTGGTAATTAATAAAGGAGTAGTTGGAGGCCTCGTAAATACAACAAGGGAAGTAGTTAACTATCCTGGTTATGAACAAATCAGCGGGCCAGAGCTTATGAAAAACTTTAAGAAGCACGCAGAGAACTTTGGAGTTGAATTTTTAAGAGATGAAGTTGTAGGTGCTGATTTGTCCTTAAGAGAAAAACTCATTATCACTAAGAAAGGAAAGCAATTCTTAGCTAAGGCTGTGATCATAGCTTGTGGCAGCGAGCCTAGACTATTAAACATTCCTGGGGAAAAGAGATTCCAAGGCAATGGAGTAGCATATTGCGCAACTTGTGATGCTGAGTTTTTTGAAGGAGAACATGTTGTTGTAATTGGAAGTGGTGACCAGGCTATTGAAGAAGGGATGTACATCACAAAGTTTGCAAGTAAAGTGACTGTCATAGTGCTTCATGATGAAGGTATTCTCGATTGCAATAAAATAAGCAGTGAAAAAGCCTTTAATAATGAAAAGATGGAGTTTATCTGGAATTCAACCATAGAGGAAGTCCTCGGGATTGAAAATGTAGAAGGAGTAAAAATTAAGAACTTAAAGACTGGAAATATAAAAGAGATAAACTGCCAAGGAGTATTTTTCTTTGTAGGTATGATACCATCAACTAATTTCTTAGAAAACAGTAATCTTAAGTTTGATTCAAATGGTTATATATCTGTAAATGAACTCATGGAAACTAGCTTTGAAGGAGTTTATGCTATTGGAGATAATAGAGTTAAATATTTAAGACAGATTGTTTCTGCTGCTGGTGATGGAGCAATTGCAGCGGTGGCAGCTGAAGGTTATATTGAAGAAATTAAACGTCCTAAGGGCATATTAGATAGAGAGTAACTAAAAAGTGAATTGAAGAATCTATAGAGCTATTTAAAAATAAACAAAAAGCAACATTCATAGGGGAATATGAACGTTGCTTTTTTATATTTATAGGGTAAATATTTATGAAAAAAAATTTTATCAATCTTATAAGTTTATTATAGTGAGCAATTGTGTCAGAATGGTGGCAAATTTATATATGTCTTTATGTAATTTATAATAGATAATTTAAAAAGTTATCTACTATTCTTTTATTACCGCTTTTTTTAGAATATATACAAGCAAATTTAAAGTCAGAATCGAATTCACGATCAATTAATGAAATAGGGATAATTCTTTGACTTTCTACATAAGGATCATCTCTTAGCATTGAACTAGGAAGTATACTAAATGCTAATCCTTCAGCTACAGTTTTTTTTATAAGTTCAGAGTTTGTGGTTGTGAACAAAACATTTATAGATATATTCTTCTTTTTTAAAGGTTTAAGCACCTTTTCGCAAAATTCACTAGAGTATATGACAATTGGATAATTGAATAAATCTTCAATGCTTACTGCGTCACCATAAGCTAATGGAGAATTTTTAGAAAGTATAATTTTCATTTCACCTCCATAGTCTAAGTATTTAAAATTAACATTAGCCAGCGCTTCTTTTTTTGTATGTTTATTAACAGGTATAAATCCTAAATCAATAATATTATTATTAATTTTCTCAATAATTGTATTACGATAAGTTTCAATAAGATTTATCTTAATTTGAGGAAAGTCTCGTTTAAATGATGATAGAGCATATGGCAGAAATCCTGCTAATGCACTTGGAGAAAAGGCAATTTTTAATTCTCCTTTTAATGAAGAATTTATAATCTGAGCTTCTGTTTTTATTTCGTCCACTTTTCTCACAATTTCCAGAGCTTTTCTAATAATATTTCTACCGTCCTCTGTAGGTATAGTTCCCATTCGAGATCTTTTAAATAATTTCACTTCTAATTCTTTTTCTAATTGGAATAGCGATTGACTTATAGCTGATTGAGAAATATGAAGATTTTGCGCTGCGAGAGAAATTGATTTTGTATTAACAATTTCTTTAATATATTCCATTTGTTCAAAGTTCATAACAAACCTCCTTGTATAATTTAATATAATCTATACTTATATTAACATAAGTAATAATTGTTTTACATTTATAAAACTAATAGTTAAACTTAAATATAGGGTTGTCACAATAATTTTATACTTAAGTTTAACTATTAGAAGGTTTGAAAACATCAAAAATTATTTTACATCCTCATAACTCCTCTATTAAATTCATTTCTGGACTATATGGCGGTAAAAACAATAATGGTTTCTTCTTTTCATAATGGCATTTGATAATAGAAATTGGGAATGACTTACCATCTGGGAATTTTAGCAAATCGCCATTCATATTATTCCTACGATATTATGAATATTGTGCAACTCTGTGAACATAGTCCAAGCGACACATAATGTAATCATATATACTGAATTAGACAAACAATGTTCATATCTTCAATTATGAATGTTATTTGGAGTATATTCAATAATATTGCTATTTTTGAATATGTGAATATAATCCAAATAAGAATTTTTAATTGCAATATATATTAATTTTTACATCGGATTATTAGTAAAATTTATATAGATTTGATAATAATATTTAAACACGGAAAAAGGAGATGAATGTCATGATAATTGACAAAGT
>JAEZKY010000049.1 GCA_023435985.1 Bacillota bacterium
TGTACACAAAATTATCTAAAAATACAAAAGTATAGATATGGAGATATAGTTAAACTAGTATGTAATATACCTGAAGAATTGAATAATTGTTTAGTGCCGAAACTCATTCTCCAGCCACTTGTTGAAAATTCTCTGTATCACGGAATCGTGCCTAAAGGCTATGATGGTACTATCATAATAGATATATCGCCGCAAAAAGATTTTATAACCATAAGAATTATTGATGATGGTGTGGGAATTGGTAAGAAGAAAGCTACTCACAAGGGCTTTAATGGGATAAGCCTAGATAATATAAGTGAAAGACTTAGATTATATTTTGGAAGTGAATATGACTTAAAAGTATATAGCAAAACTGGAATTGGAACTTGTATAGAATTTAATATTCCATACATTTATTAAGATATATATGTTGCAATTAGTTTCCTACATTCGTTTAACTTACAAATATCATAAATGTAACTTTATTATTGCAACATATATGCAAGGAAAAATAACAAGTCCATGTGTAAGGGAGGTAAAAAACATGTACAAAGTAATGGTTGTAGACGATGAAATACCAGCACGGGAAATTCTATCTTACATTATAAATTGGGAAGAAACTGAATTTAAAATAGTATATAGTGCATCAAATGGTAAGGAAGCATTGAACAAATACTCGGACATAAAACCAGATCTTATTATTACAGATATACAAATGCCTATAATGGATGGTCTAGATTTAATAGAAGAAATACAAAAAATAAATAAAGCACAGAAATTTTTAATATTAAGCTGCTATGAAGATTTTACTTATGCTCAAAGAGCTATGAAAATGGGAGTAACAGACTATTTAATAAAAGATTTAATAACTCCCAATGATCTATACGGAATATTAGCCAAAACTAAAACAGATTTTGATAATATGAAGTTTAAAAGTGCTGAAACTAAAAATGAAAGTAAACTTTTAGATTTTTTTAAAAAGAATAAAGATATCACACTAAGAAAGCTTATATTTAATGATATAAGTGATGATGACTGTTATAGCCTTATTGAAAACCTTAACCTTAATTTAAAGGGAAAACTTTTTGCTTTATTCTTAATACAAATAGATAATTTTTTTAAATACATAGAAGATGAAGAATTCTATACAAAAACCTTAAATAATATAATAGAAAATGTTTCTGAAGTTATGGAAGAACTGAGTATTGGAGAATGCTTTTATAGTGAAAATGGGGAATTTACAGCTATTATGCGACTAACTCCAACCATTAGTGAAGCAGATATAATAAATGAATGTTATTATTTAGCTCAGGAAATAAGACGAAGAGTCTCTAGTTATAATAATATCAGCTTAACAATAAGTGTAAGCTCAACCTTTAAAAAGCCATTTAGAATAAAATGATACTTTGATGAAGCCTTTAAACTCTCTAAAATGAAGGTGTTTCTAGGCAATGATACTATAATTCTAAACAATACCTTCGTTAAAAATTTAAACTTAGATACTGATACTTTAACTAAAAGAATTAACACTATTAATATAGCTATTGAGCAAAATGATATGGAAGACTTAAAATTAGAATTAACCTATTTATATGGCAAGGACATAAGAGGCTTTATGCAGTTTAATTATCTAAATTATATAAACTCTTCTCTCTTGGATTTATTAGTAAGAACCTGCAATAGATATTCAATAACTTATGAAGATATTTTTTCAACTTCATACATACCTATAGAAATCCTATCAACAAAGGAAACCGTTGAAGAAATGAGCAGCTGGTTTATTGAGATATTTACAAAAATAATAAATATCAAATGTAATAATTCTTTTAGAAACAAGTATAGCAAAAAAGTATCAGACTCTATTGAGTACATAAATAAAAATCTGTTTAACCAATCACTAAGTTTAACAGATATAGCAGAAAACATTAATGTACATAAAGTTTATCTTTGCAGAATATTTAAAGAAGAAATAGGCGAAAATGTAACACAATATATATTAAAGGCTAGGATAGAGAAATCTAAAGAAATTATTATATCTACCAATTATAAGCTTTACGAAATATCAGACAAACTTGGATTTAATAGCCCTCAACAATTTAGTATGCTGTTCAAAAAAGTCACAGGCATGACCCCAAACCAATTTAGAGACTCATATTTTAAAAATATGTAATTTTGGACTTGTTATTTATTTTCATGTGCCTAATTACTAAAAACTTGTTGAAAGGAATTTATATTATATGAACAAGAGAATACTTTTAGCTGTTATTTTAATTTTATCTAGTTTTGCTTTTTCTTGCGATACTGTAAGTAACAAACAGGATGCTAAAAAATCTAACCTAGTCATTGCTGTTATTTATAAAACTTTAGATGAAACTTGGTTTCAGGAAGAAAGTGAAGCAGCAAAAAGTGAGGCTTTAAAAATGGGAGCTAAAGAGGTAATTACTATAGATGCTAAAATGAATCCGGATGTGTATTTGTCTGCTTTGGACAACTTAATTACTCAAAAAGTAAACGGAATTTTAATATGTGTTCCTGATCAAAAACTAAGTAAAATTACCATAGAAAGGTGTAAGAAAGCAAATATTGCTGTTATCGCCTGTGATGACCCTCTTACTGATGAAGGAAATTATCTTGCTCCATTTGTTGGAATAGATTCTAATCAAATTGGACGAGATATGACTAATCTTATGGTAGATTACTTAGATAAAAATAATAAAATGACTAATCCGAGCGCCTCTGGACTTCTGCTTATGTCAATGGATTCGGTATCTAGCTGTATACCTAGAACAGAAGGACAATTAGAGACATTTAAAAACAGATTTCCAAGTTTTCCAAAAGAAAATATTTTTCAAGCGGAATATAATGGGCAGTCAGAAAAAAGCTTTTATTCTGCAGCTTCCACTATTGCCAATAATAAAAATATTGAAAATTGGTTTGTCATGTCAGCAAACGAAGCAGGTACTATTGGTGCAATAAAGGCACTTGAACAATCAAGCATTGCAAAAAATGCTGTAGTTGTAGGAGTTGGAGGTTATGTAGCAAAAGATGAATTTCAAAAGGAAAATTCTCCTCTTATAGCTTCTGCATATATAAGCGCTACGGAGGTAGGGCAGATTGCGTCGCAGGAACTTATGGAAAATCTTTTGGATGGCAAAGACATACCTGATAAGTATTTAGTTACAGACAAAATAATTACTAAAGATAATTACCAAAACTTAATACTTAAATGATTTAGGAATAATATAAATCAGAAATACTTAGTGTTTAGATCACTAAGTATTTTTGATAACATTGATTTTATTTTAGGGCTATTCAATTGTACCTTTTATCGTTTCAAATTGCTTCAAAAAGTCCATGATCTCTTTGAGTGGTTTTTGCTGTCCATCAAGTAACCATTTTTGCCAAATCGCGTAAACACCAGCTGACATGAAGGCTGTTAGGTATTCATCGTTATCTGCGGCATAAAATCTAGTTATTTCCTCTATGAAAATCTGCTGAATAATTGGTTCGTATCCACGGTCAATAGACAAGAGCAAATCATCACCAAACGTATTGAAAAATTGCAATAGGCTATCGAATTTTGCAGAGAATTGTGAGTTTTGGCGAATTACGTCAAAGACAGCCGCGATCTTTGGCTGATAATACTCATACAAAATCTGCTCAAGCCCGTCAAAATTGCGGTAAAAAGCCATACGGCTCACGCCTGCTTTTTTACAAACTTGAGAAACTGTTAGTGTTGATAAATTTTCTTTTGCCAACATTTGCAGCATAGCTGTTGTTATAAAATCTTTCGTATCATTTTTGATGGCTTGTGCGTGTTTAGTTGCTGCCATTACAATACCTCCTTTACTGTCACAGATGATCGTTTATGAGTTGATTTTGTCCTAATGATAGTATATATTAAAGACACAGAGGTTACAAGTGAAACTTTAGCTAAGGGAGGAAATTATGATGGAAAAAGAATTGGTTTTAGTAACAGGTGGTAGTGGTTTCATTGCTGTTCACATAATATTGAAACTTTTGAAGCAAGGATATCGTGTTAGGGCAACCCTTCGTACATTATCGCGCCAGGACGAGGTCAAATCAATGCTCGCTCAAGGTGGTGTAACTGATTTTGTGAACCTGGAGTTCATCCAGACAGATTTAACAAGCGATAGTAACTGGATGGAAGCTGCAACAGGTGCGACTTATGTCATTCATGTAGCATCGCCAACACCAGCAACCCGCCCGGACGATGGGGATGCAATGGTGAAAATGGCGGTTGATGGTACATTACGCGTGATGAAGGCTGCGAAAGCGGCAGGCGTTAAACGTGTGGTCCTAACTTCTGCTTCCGGGTCAGTAATTGCAGGCCATAAATCTCACCCTGGAATTTTTACAGAGGAAGATTGGACAGACTTGTCAGGCGATATTGATGCGTATCAACGTTCAAAAACTATGGCAGAACATACGGCTTGGGAGTTTGCGAAGAAAGAGAATATGGAGCTTTCAGCGGTAAATCCGACGGCGGTTATGGGGCCAGTGCTTGGCCAGGACTTTTCACATTCCAGCCAAATTATTTATAGGATGTTGACTGGCAAAATGCCATTTCTCTTAAAAGCTGGCTTTGATTGCATTGATGTGCGAGACGTCGCAGATTTACATTTGCTCGCAATGACACGTTCGGAAGCCATAGGAGAGCGGTTTCTTGCTACGACAGGAGAAAATTTGACATATAAAGAAGAAGCGAAAATTTTGAAAAGATGCTTAGGTAGCACAGCGAAAAAGGTCCCAACCAAAGAAATGCCAAATTTTCTCGTGAAATTTTTGGCACTTTTTATCAAAGATTTGCGTATGCCAGCGAAGTTCTTAGGCCAAAACACCGCTTGTAGCAATGCAAAAGCTAAAAAATTGCTTGGCTGGCAACCAAGATCAGCAGAGGAAGCAATTATAGCAACTGCGAAAAGCATGGTTGAGCTAGGATTGATTGATAAATAGAGATTCAATGCTGACAATGCGGCAAACTAGCTATAGTTTTAAAGAAGGCTGTATTTGAATCAATGAAGTTTGAAGTTTCTTTACATCACTTTTAGGAGGCAGCCCGAACATACGTGTATATTCTCTGCTAAATTGGGAGGGGCTTTCATATCCTACCTTGAAAGCGACATCTGCGGCATCCAAATTTTCGGTTAGAAGTATATGTCGTGCCTCCTGCAATCTAATTTGCTTTTGATACTGCATTGGACCCATTCCAGTTACTTTTTTAAAATGACTATGCAGGGAAGAGGCGCTCATATTAACTTCTTTTGCGAGAGCTTCTATCCGTAGAGGCTTATTAAAATCGCGAGTGATAACATTAATGACCTTTGCTATGCTGCTAGATTGAGTTCCCATTAAGGCAAATTGGCTAACTTTATACCCTTGTTCATCTTTTAGAACATGGTAAAAAATTTCCTTGATGATCAGTGGCGCAAGAAAAGGAATATCATCAGGGGAATCAAGCAGCAGAAGAATCCTAGTTATAGCCTCAAGCAGCGAAGATTTATTTTTGCTCACAAATACTCCACGACCACAATTTATTTTTTTTTGATCTAGCTTATTTGATTCATTTAAAATACTGAGAATCATATCAGCATTGAAAAAAAGTTGTATACCTAGATACGGCTTATCGTTTGAAGCATTGAGTATTTGACCTATAATTGGAAGCTGCACGGAAGCAACCAAATAGGATGAGGGATCGTATTGATATGTTTCATCTACAAGGGTTACCAATTTAGTGCCTTGCGCAACAATACATAATGATGGATCATAGACGGTATTGAGTGGTTCGGTAATATCTGACATACGAAGCAAGTATAGGGATGGAATAGCAGTTTGATGGGATCCATCGCTAGTTACCAGACGATTTAAAATGCTAGCTAAGTTCTGTTGCATCTGCAGGATTTTGTCCATTTTGTCACCTACTTTTTTATTTAATGATGACATAATTATATATATATTTAGACGATTAGGCAATAATCAAATATTTTTATTATACCTCTCTTATTCTCTTCTAAAGTATAATAAAACTGAAAGTTAAGCCTGGTGACACAAAATTATGATTTTTGCTATAAGAGATATATCAGTAATTCAAAGTGCAGCTTTTATAACATATATCAAATGTTATAAAAAAGCACATACAAACAAATATTATTATATATGCTAAATAGCATAGCCAACTAATAGTCAGCAGAATTAACTAAATTAAAAAAGTATTAAAGGAGATGAAATATTATGAAGTCATTATTTGATAAGACCTTTATAAACAAATTGGAATTAAAGAATAGAGTTATTCGTTCGGCTACCATTGAAAATATTGGTGGTAAGAATGGACATCTATCAGATAAAGTTATAAAGCTGTACGAAGATCTTGCAAAAGGTGGTACTGGACTTATTGTTACAAGTTCAATGTATCTTACTGAAACATCACAAATTTTTCCTGGACAGTTTGGTCTCTATAATGATGAGCTTGCAGAAGAGTACGCAGAGTTCACATCGATAATCCATAAACATGGTAGCAAAATTTTTGCCCAATTTGATCACACCTGTTTTAATGGGAAAATAGTTGGACCTAATGATCTAACAGTTGATGATATTAAATTAATGGTTACTGCATTTGGTGATGCAGCAACAAGGGCTAAAAAAGCTGGCTTTGACGGTGTTCAAATTCATTCAGCTCATGGAGGATTATTTAGTCAATTTTTAATACCTCATTTTAATAACAGAAATGATGTATATGGAGGAAGTATACGGAATAGAGCAAGAATAATTTTTGAAGCTTACCAATCTATAAGAGATAATGTGGGTTCAGATTATCCTATTGCAATAAAAATTAATAGTGAAGATTGTTTGGAAGATGGAATGTCCTTTGATGAATGTAAAGAGGTATGTAAAGAATTAGAGAAACTAGGGATAGATGCTATTGAGATCAGTGGAGGTACGAATTCATCAGGGCCAAATAAAAGCTTTGCAAGAAAGATATCAAAAAATGATATCCCTTATTTCAAGACTTACGCCGAAGAAATGGCAAAGACTCTTGATATACCAGTTATTTTAGTTGGAGGTAATCGTGATTTTAATATTATGACAAATATCTTAAATGAAACTTCCATTGAATACTTCTCAATTTCAAGACCTTTATTATGTGAAAGTGATTTAATTAACCGCTGGCAAGAAGGAAATTTAGAACCTGTTAAATGTGTTTCTTGTAATAAGTGTTTAGAAGCTATAGGAAGTGGTAGCGAAGGAATTTGTATTTTTAACAGATAAACATTTTTTATCTTCAAGTACAATATAAGGAGGTTATTTTATGAAATTATCTATTATATACCACAGTGAATCAGGAAAAACAAAGAAGGTTGCTGAGACCATGGCAAATACTATTCAGGAAATAGGTAATCTGGAAGTAAAAATAATGAGCGTTGACGATGTTGATGAAAACTTCATAAATGAATCTGTTGCTGTTATTTTTGGATGCCCTACATATTGTGGCACATGCTCGTGGCAAATGAAGAAATTTTTAGATACGTCTATAAAAATAAATTTAAGTGAAAAATTAGGAGGGGTATTTGCTACTGGAAACTATATTGGGGGCGGGGCTGATTTTGCTGAAATCACATTATTGGGTTGTCTGCTTGTTAGAGGAATGTTAGTATATTCTGGTGGAATAAAGCAAGCACCTACACATTTTGGTGCAGTGCTTACTAATGTTGAAGATGAACTTCAAATCAATAAGGCAAAAATATTTGCTGAGAAATTTGCTAATAAGGCTTTAGAGTTGTTTTGATAAAGACAATGAGTTAAATATACAAAAAATATCGAATATGTCTAAAATGTTTAATACGTATAATTAAAAGTGCTATATTATTATTAAAATTATAGGGTGTAGGAATTATAGGTGATTTAGTTAAAGCTTGATGATGCAGAAATGAACTTACTAGATGATGCTTTAGCTATGGGAAAAGTATCTGAAAACAGACATCCTGATTAGGTTATGTAAACAATTGATCGTTAAATTTTAAAAAGGAGAGAAACATTATGGAATATTCACAATTTGGGAAAACAGGAATGAAAGTGTCAAGATTTGGACTTGGATGCATGCGGTTTCCTTCTGATGAAAAAGAAGCTATTGAAATGGTTCGCTATGCAATAGATAATGGTGTGAATTATATTGATACAGCATTTATTTATAAAGAAAGCGAGAGAATAACAGGAAAGGCTTTAAGGGATGGATATAGGAATAAAACTTATATAGCTACTAAAAGCCCTATTTGGAATATAGAAAAGCACGAGGACTTTGAAAAATATTTGGATGAAGAATTGATACGACTAGGAACAGATCATGTAGATGTTTATCTTCTTCATAATATGAATCATGGGAATTGGGAGAAGGTCAAGAGATTTGATGGCCTTACTTTCTTAGATAAAATGGTCCAAAAGGGGAAGATAGGTCATAAAGGTTTTTCGATTCATAATACTTTAAATGCATTTAAAGAAATTGTAGATGCTTATGATTGGGAAATGTTTCAAATACAGTTAAATATATTGGATGAAAAGCAGCAAGTTGGAGTAGAAGGATTGAAGTATGGTGCAGATAAAGGATTAGCTGCAGTAATAATGGAACCACTTAGAGGCGGAAATATACTTAATATTGTTCCAGAAGAAGTGCGTGATTTAGTTAAGCAATATCCAGAAAAACGTCCATTAGTAGAGTGGTGTTTTAGATGGCTTTATAACATGCCAGAGGCATCTGTAATTTTAAGTGGTACAAATACTTTACAACAATTAAAGGATAATTTGAAAATTTTTGAACATTCGGCTCCAAATGTCATGTCAGAAGAGGATTTGGATTTTATTAGTAAAATTAGAGAAGCTTATGAAGCCAAAAAAGCTATTGGCTGTACTGGATGCAAATACTGCATGCCTTGTCCTAAAGGGGTAGCAATTCCTGAAATATTTAAACTTTATAACAGCCAAAAGCTAATGGAATCACATGTAATAGATAAAGCTGTTTATCTAAGCAACCTTGTGCCTTCTGGCTCTGGAGCAGATCAATGCGTATCTTGTGGAATTTGTGCAAAACACTGCCCACAGAATTTGAAAATTCCTGAATTATTAAGAAATGTTCATGAGGAATTTACGGAATATACTTATCCAGCACAAAGATAATATTTAAAAATTAGATTATGTTTTAATAAATTGTTGAAATATAGCCTAAAAAATTATGGGTGAGATTCTCCCACCCATAATGTTCAATAATAGAATATTTCGAAGCAATTTCACTGCCAATTTAGCATTAAGTAAACTTATCTATTTTTCAATTGTCTTATTTTTATAAAAAGTTGTCATTACATTTTTAATAAATTCTCTCTCTTCATCTGATATTTTATAGATTGATGGCTTTCTATTATCAGGAATAGAATTATAATTTTCCCATGATTTTCTCATTCCATCTCGTACATCTGGGTCTCCTTGAATATAACCATTGTTTATATCATACAACAATTGCCCGACTGCTTGTGCTTCTATACTGGCAGGGTCTACTCCTTGCTCAACTAATCTTTTAAGTTCCGTACGAAAAAGATTATATCTCTCATTAAAACTTTTTTGATCTTTTTCAGTCCACCCTCGCGCTGCCAATTTTTGTAAAGCTTCTTTACTATAAGATTTTTTTGCCAAATCTCTCATATATTCTCGTTGTTTAGTTGCTAAATATTTATTCATCCAAGTTGGTTTAAGTTCCATCTGTACTGCCTGAACTACTTTTATAATTGATTTATAGTCATACTGATCTGCTTTCAATAATTTTTCTGTTTCTTCAATTGCACTAATGACTGTCTCTATTTGCATTTTTTTATCTTTCATCATCATTTTCTGTTGGGAGAGGACCTCTTCAAATTTTTGTGAACCTGTTTGAAGAAATAATTTAATTTCTGATAAAGAAAATCCAAGAAATTTTAGTGCTAAAATATACTGTAATTTTATTAATTCTTTATTTGTATACATACGATATCCTAAGTTATTATAATGTGATGGTATTAATAGTCCCTTTTTATCATAATATCTCAGTGTCCGAGTAGAAACAGATGATTCGTTTGCAAATTCAGTAATACTATATAGTTTTTTATTCAAGCCATTCACTCCTTTCTAACCACAATTATAAAGGCTGACGTTGTGATAACCACAATTTATATATTGTGTCGTATTTCTTCAATAATATAAAAAATATTTAAAATTTGTTGATTTTCTATATTATATCTCTATAATACTTCTAATTGCTCCATGTATAATAGTGCTATTTTATTCTTTTCGTCAAATCACCATGTAGAGCATTAATATGTTGAATATGATATAATCCTTCTTTATGTTTACCTCTTTTTATACGGTTGTATCCTAACGGTATAAGAGTGGAATTTGTATAGCAATAAAATTTATTATATTACAAAAAAATGGGGGTGTGTAAATAATTAATTAATTACCATGATATTAAAATGTTTGATCGATGGATAAAAATTAAGACTGTAAAAAAGATTGGCTTTAGAGCCACAGGGCGGTATGATACACTTAAAACATAGTAATTAAAAAGTTTTAATTATCAGAGTATTAAGATATTGGAGGATACAAAAATGTCACTAGAAGAAATGGGTAAATTTTTTACTAAAAGAGTGGACGGTTATGATAAACATATGATTAATAATGTAGAAGGATGTAAAGAGGGATATGTTAAAATGGCAGAATTACTGCCCCAAGATGTTAAGGAAATATTAGATTTAGGGTGTGGCACTGGATTAGAACTTGATGAGATATTTAAAATCAAGCCTTATATACATGTAACTGGTATAGATTTAACTAAGGCTATGTTAGATAAGTTGAAGCAAAAGCATTCAGATAAAAATTTATCATTAATAAATGCAAATTATTTTGACTATAATTTTGGTAGCTGTAAATTTGATGCAGCAATATCTGTCCAAACTATGCATCATTTTTCACATGAAGACAAAATTAAGTTATATTCAAAGATTTTTAATGCATTAAAAGATAATGGTCAGTATATTGAATGCGATTATATGATAGAAAATCAAGAAGAAGAAAACTTTTATTATAGTGAGAATAAACGAATACGAAAAGAAAACAATATTCAAGATAATGAGTTTTATCATTATGATACGCCTTGCACCATTGATAATCAAATTAAAATGCTATATAAAGCTGGTTTTGAAAACGTTGAGATGAACTTTAGAATTGAAAATACTACAATAATTGTTGCTAGAAAGTGATGTTATCTCATAGTTAAAAAGTATATTATTATATTAAGTGCTTTTAGGAGGGAGAGGTGGATAATGAAAAAGAAACTGATAATTATTAATGGAACTATGGGGGTTGGTAAGACAGCAACCTGCAAAGAATTAAATAAAAAACTTGAAAATTCAGTATGGCTTGATGGTGATTGGTGTTGGATGATGAACCCTTTTAAAGTAAATGATGAAAATAAAAAGATGGTAATTAATAATATAACTTATCTACTACGAAGCTTTTTAACTAATTCATCAATAAAATATATTATTTTTAATTGGGTAATACATGTAGAAAATATTTTTAGTGAAGTATTAGAGCCATTGAATGATTTGGACTTTGAAGTTGTTAAGATAAGTCTCACCTGCAGTGAAGAAGCTTTGAAAAAGAGGATACTACAGGATGTTAAGAGTAATTTGAGAGAAGAAGCTTGCTTAAGCAGAAGCATTGAACGTCTTAAAATGTATGAGAATATGACTACAGAAAAAATTGATACAAGCAATCTTTCTATATTAGAAACTGTAGACAAGATAATGAATATTCTTTAACTATATATAAATCAACAGCTTTGAACTTAGATTTGTGTGATGTTAAACCGAAATTACATACATATGATTATGTTAAGATATATTTTGTTAAAAGTAGTTAAACTTATTGAAGATTGGAGTGCAGTTTAATGGAATATAAGAAGCTGTAAGAATTCTAAGTTGGAAGCTATTGCTCTTCATAAACTCTGTAATAATTAGATTTACAATTATTACAGAGCCTCAAAGTTAAATTAAGATAATACTAACAAAATGTCATTTAATAATATAATTGCCACTTATTTCATTTGCATTATTGACTATGAAAAGATTCTTCCCTTTAGTGTACTTAAGGTTATATTGTGTAGAGATACAACCAGAATTTTCATCGATTTGATAATATTCATAATTATGAATATTATTGATTGAATTATTTTTATTTTTCATTTTATATATTCCTCCAGCCTTGATTCATAATAGTAATGTTCATATTTGATCTTTCGAGATTACCTTCAAAGATATAACCATTAGACTCATTTAATGTCTCGATAATACCAGAGCATACAGAAAAATTACCATTATCATCTGCAGACTCTTCAGCTATAAAGGGAGAATTTAATTTGAAATCATCCTCATATATTTTATATAGATTCCAAATCTTTTTTTCAAATTCTTGATTACAGTATGTTACAGGAAGTTTTATATATTCTTTTGCTTCCTTGCGTGTAATCATATAATTGTGGGAAGGCAGTCTTTCTGTAAGAATATTTATAATTTCATTTATTTTATATTCATCTTTATACTCCATATGCATCAGCAGAAGCTTTTTTGCTATAGAACGTATTAGAGCATGAGTTCTATATACACTTCCAGCAGCAAGAGGATGAACATATTCAGTTAATTCTAGAAACATATTCATTAATGATTCATCAGTTTTAAGCCCAACTATATCTTTAGCCAAGGATATAAAAGAATAAACATCTTCAACATTGATTGGAAGCTGATTATGTAGATCGTTTTCCTTTGTGCTGAAAGGGCTGATTATGTTAGGGTCTACAGGACTAAGCTCTGACATTCTTCCCATAACTATTTCAGAAGCTCCAAGGCATATAAGAGTTCCTGAACTATATGCTTTATATGGTATAATTACCGAGAAGTTATCAGTGAATTCATAGATAAGTTCAACTAATCGTAAAGCGGTAAGGATGTCGCCGCCCTTGGTATATAGTATTAAATCAATTTTGTCATTCTTATTTAAAGTTTTTAATTGATCATAAAATATTGGAATGATATCTGGAGCAATTCGTATGCTTATATTTTTTCTATCACCGCAAATGTAGGAAATTACTTTTGAATTTCTTTCTTCTGATATTTCTTTTATAAGATTTATTCTACTAATATTATCCACGCAGTTACCACTTCCTTTTATAAATTACTTTTTATAATACCTAGATAGTTTGTTCAAAAAGATGAAAAATAATATAAAAATAATGAGTATACAAATTTTTTTTTAGAACAAAATAAGACGGTAATTTGAAAATTAAATTCCAGAGGGAGGAAGTTACTATGAAAGAAAAAACAAATGTGAATGTCAATGGAATGAAGGTAAAATTAGCTCCAATGAGTGCAAACACATCTTTTGGAGGAAAAAGCGTATCATATGGAATTTTAGGAGAAGAAGGAAGTCAAATAAATGCTTTTGGTAATCAAGCAGGAGGATCTGGTAATTGGAACTGGGGAAATGCATATGGAGAAACTAACGGTATAAATAACTGGCAGCAATCATTTAGTGCATATCCAGCTATTTCAGCTTCAAATTATAATCAATATTCCAGCGGAACAATAGGTCAAGGTATGCAATATGGCCAATATGGAAATCAGTATGGTCAATACGGAAATCAATATGGGCAATTGAACTATGCAAAAAGATTTAATCAAGGTCAATCATTACAACCTAACGTAGATATATCAGAAACCTCAAATGATATAGTAATATCAGCTTATGTGTCAAATGATATTATGAATGATGTTGCTTTAAATATTTCTGAGGATTCAGTTACTATTTCAGGTTCAGTATGGAATGGAAGAGAAAGTATTGCGCTAAGAAGAATAATTCCACTTTCAACAAGTGTAAGAGCTGAAGCTTGTGATGCTTCCTTACAAAGCGGTACTCTTGAAATAAGACTTCCTAAAACAGAAAAAATGAATAGAAATAAACCAACATTATCAAAAGACGTTCAAAATATTAATTAATATTAAGGTGTGTATATAATTAGTTAAGATTAAAACAAGTCATAAAGATATAATAATAATTCTATAAATAAAAGGAGCATTTAAAGCAATAAGAGCTTTGAGTGCTCCTTTTATTTATAGAAAATAAGCGCGGAAAATTAATAAAATACACAAGTTTTATGGATTAATAATTATATTAGTAGCAATTATAATAATATTAGATGGTTAGAGTTGATTTTTGAATTAATTCTACATAATATATGATTCAAAATTATAATTTGGATAGTTATAATGTATGCATTATTATTGGAATATATATGAAGAAACAATAAAATTATATTGAATAAAATTTAATAAAAATAAATAAAAATTCAATTTTCTGAAAAATAATTATAAGGGGGGAGCCGTTGGAATACAAGAGATTAAAGGGTATCATATAGGAAAACAGAAGAAATTAGAGCATATTAG
>JAEZKY010000092.1 GCA_023435985.1 Bacillota bacterium
CTTTTATCCTCAATATCATTATCAGGATGCGGTGATATCAGGGATCATCTAAGAAATAGAACTAATTTTACAAGATTAGACACTACAGATGGTGCTAATAATGGTATAAATAATCCTAATGGTGGTAATTCGGCAAATTTACAAGATGGCACAAATGGCGCTGCTGGAAACAGAACAAATGCCGGAGGAAGCTCAACTGGGGCTAACGGAACAGGAACGAACAATACAGGCAGTACAAACGGAACTAATAATATGCAATTTGCCACTGATACTATGAAATACGGACCGGAAAATTTTAAAAATGATATTTCAAATGCTGGTTATAAGCTTGTAGAACTTCCTAATGCTAAAGTTGATTATTTTAAGGGTAGTGAAACAGATTATAAATTAGGAGGAGATACAGTAAGGCTCTATGAATATAATACTGTTGGAGATTTAGATGCAGATATTAACAGAATTTCACCTGATGGATTAATTATTAATGGAACCAAAGCGAATTATACCGCAAGTAATAAGCCTCATTATTATAGAAAAGGAAATACCCTTATAGTTTATGAAGGTAATGAGCCTGCATATATTGATGAATTTGGAAGATTGTATGGAAATACATTAAGACCGTAACAATGTCTAACATATGAAAAATTAAAGGTTACTATTTTGTAAATGGTAACCTTTTTGATTATAAAATTTTTATACAAAATAAATAGGAGAGAGTAGATAGGAGAGTTGTGTTAAATTTCCTGCTTGTACATTACTCTCTCTATATAAATTTTATAACTTTGAAAGTGGATTTGATTTTACAGCATCTCGTAAGGAATCGTCATCAACATGAGTGTAAATTTGAGTAGTTGAGATGTTTGTATGTCCTAATATGCTTTGTAAGCTTCTTATATCTACATTCCCGTATTTATACATCAAAGTGGCAGCTGTATGACGCAATTTATGAGGAGTGTATTTATCATCGATTAGTCCAGCATTGGTTGTATGTTTTTTTATCATGATCTCAACGGTTCGTTTATTTATTGGAACATTTCTAGACGACAAAAAAAGAAATTTCTTGTTTTCTAAAGTTGCTTTTGAATCATCTCTAATTTTTAAATAATTAGTTAAAGCTCTCAAACACGCATCGTTCAAATAAACAGTTCTTTCTTTATTACCTTTTCCTATAATGGTAAGTGTATCATCTCTAATTTTATCGAGCTGAATACTGCAAAGTTCTGAAAGTCTCATTCCGCAATTCAGAAAGAAGGTCAATATGCAATAATCTCTATAATAATTCTTGTCTTCCTTATTTAAAGATTCTAAAAGATGAATACTTTGATTTAATGTAAGATATACAGGATGACGTTTGTTTATTTTAGGAGATTCTAATTCTAGAGCGGGATTTTCAGTGATGATTTTCGCTTTTCCGAAAAGAAATTTAAAAAAAGATTTTAAAGTTGCAACTTTCCTAGCTCTGGCGTAAGAACTGTTATCTCTATATTTCTCTGTAAAAGAGAGAAAAGCATATAGATCTCTGAGTTTTATAGCCTTTAAAAACTCTGAATCTATGACACTTATATCTATAGCTTCGAATTCCACAGAATCTGAAGCCACCTTGTTTTTATATATCATCATAAATCTAAAAAATATAGTTAAATCAATTCTGTAACCCTCTATGGTATTTATTGATGTACTCCTGATTGTTTCTAAATAATTTAAGAAATCAACTAAACTTTCTGGTAAATTATTATTTTGAAGAACTTGAATATCGTATTTCATATTTTCACCCATATTTTTATAAATTTGAAAAAGTATCAAAAGTTCATCGTGTAAGCTAATAAATAGCTTTATAGCTGGAATTTTGTACTAATCTAAAAATATTATATCAAATTTCATAAATTAATGCAATTATTTCGCTAAATGTATATTTAGCGAAATAATATTTAAGATTTTTTCTTTATTTTTTATACTTTTAATTTATTAATGTATAATTTTTTTAAAACTTATTTGATGAGCTTATTTTAAATAAAAAATATCAATTATTTATTTGATATGAAATAATCTTTCAAACATAGATGTATCGCGAACTACTTATTTACTCTGATTTATATATCTTTAATTTTGAGTGCGGATTCTGACAAAATTTAAAATTTGAAAATTACTCAGTGTTAAGAAATTCACTTTTAAATTAATTTGAAATTTTGACATTTGACTACTGATTAATATCTGCGAAAAAACACATATATTATTTATTTTTATTATCTTTCTGTTAAAATAATATATTTATCAAGACAGATTCTATTAATACATAAAAATTACTATAACATTATGTGATATAATATACTAAGTAATATTTTAACATTCAAGGAGGACTTTCATACATATGGCTAAAGAATCTAAAACTAATGCTATGAGACTTTTAGATAGCAATCAAATAACATATTCAACTCATAGCTATGAAAATAAAGATGGTAAAATAGACGGAGTTACGGTTGCGCATAAAATAAATAAAGATGTTAACCAGGTATTTAAAACTTTAGTGACACAAGGTCATTCTAAGGAATTCTATGTTTTTGTTATTCCTGTGGCTGAAGAATTAGATATGAAGAAAGCTGGAAAAGCAGCTGGTGAAAAAAATATCGAAATGATTCACGTTAAAGATATAAATAAAATTACAGGTTATATAAGAGGTGGCTGTTCCCCACTTGGAATGAAAAAAGTTTTTAAGACTTTTATACAGGCGGAAGCTCTTTTGTTCGATACAATTGTATTTAGTGGTGGAAAAATAGGAGCTCAAATTGAAATGAACCCAAATGATCTTTTAAATGTAATATCTTGTTCGTTTGTAGATATAATTAAATAGGCATATATCACAGTTAGAAACATATTTGATTTTGGGAGGAATTGTTTTGAAATTATCTTCAAATACTCAATATATACGGAGTATGAAATTAAATAAAGAAAATATAAATTCATTTGATGAATATCCTTTTGATCTTCAGGCGGTTTACAATTTATATGAACTGAGTTTTCATCCAAGGGTGACTTTTATTGTTGGGGAAAACGGAACCGGAAAGTCAACTATATTAGAAGCTGTTGCAATTGCTTAGGGATTTAATCCTGAAGGCGGTACTAAGAATTTTAATTTCAATTCAAGAGATACTCATTCTCAGTTAAATGAAAATATTAGGTTGATTAAAGGGCCCTATGCTCCTAAAGATGGCTTTTTCTTTAGAGCTGAGAGCTTTTATAATGTTGCAAGTAATATAGATGATTTGGCCAAAACAGCGCCTGGAGGATTAGCTTTTTTGAATTTATATGGTGGAAAATCTCTTCATGCCCAATCTCTTGGAGAATCTTTTTTCTCGCTTTTTGTAAGTAGATTTTCAGGTAACAGCCTTTATATTCTTGACGAGCCAGAAGCGGCGCTTTCGGCATCTAGACAAATGCGATGGTAAGAAGGATGCACGAATTAATTCAATATAATTGCCAATTTATAATAGCAACCCACTCTCCTATTATTATGGCTTATCCTGATTCGATAATTTATGAGGTAAATGCTTCTAATATTACTCAGAAAGATTATGATGAAACAGAAAACTATCAAGTTATGCGCTCTTTTTTTGATAATCCAAAAAGAATTATTGATATGCTTATGAAAGATAATGAATAGATATAATTTTGTTTTTGTAAAGCAATAAATCGTCTGCGTAGTTTTAAATGAAATATAAACTTCAAATTACGCAGACGATTTTAAATTTACTTTCCTACTTCATCGCTTCTCCGATTAAAGAGAATGAATTTGCTTTAATTATTTTTACATTTACTAATTTTCCTATTAGGTCTTCCCCACCTTCAAAATTTACAAGTCTACCGTTTCTGGTTCTTCCCATTAATTTTGACTCGTCATTTTTACTAGTGCCTTCAACTAAAACTTCGTAAGTTTTTCCTTCTGCCTCCTTATTTCCTTTTGCAATACCACTATTTACAACCTCTACTAGTCTGTTAAATCTTTCGTGTTTAACATCGTCAGAAACTTGGTTTTCCATTTTATCTGCCGGAGTATGGTTTCTTCTTGAATAAATGAATGTGAATGCAGCATCATATTGAACTTCTCTAGCTAACTCTAATGTTTCGTTAAAGTCCTCTTCAGTTTCTCCAGGGAAACCTACAATTATATCTGTAGAGAAAGTTACATCTGGAATTTCTTCTCTTATCTTTTTAGCTAATTCAACATATTGCTCTTTAGTGTAATGTCTATTCATTTCTTTTAAAATTCGGTTTGACCCACTTTGTACTGGCAAATGAATTTGTTCACAAACTTTATCACAATCTCTTATAGCATAAACCACATCTAAAGTTAAATCCTTAGGATGAGAAGTCATAAATCTTATTCTTTCTATTCCTTCTATTTCATTTACCTTTCTTAAAAGATCTGCAAAAGTTATATTTTCATCTAATCCCTTTCCATACGAATTAACATTTTGGCCTAAAAGAGTTACTTCTTTATAACCATTTGCAACCATTCCCTTAATTTCGTTTATTATATCTTCAGGTTTTCTGCTTCTTTCTCTACCTCTAACATAAGGTACTATACAGTATGTACAAAAATTATTACATCCGTACATTATAGTTACAAATCCTTTAACGTCACTTTTTCTATCTATAGGAATTCCTTCTACTATTTCCGTCTCTTTATTAATAATTTCTTTGATTTGTATACCCTCGGTTTTTACTCTGTTTAAATATTCAGGGAACTTATACGAATTATGAGTGCCGAATATTATGTTAACATAAGGGAATCTCTTTAAGATTTCGTCTGCCATTCCTTTTTGCTGCATCATACATCCACAAATACCTATAACTAGATCTGGATTTTTTTCTTTTTGCTTTTTTAGCGCTCCAAGGTTACCAAAAACCTTATTTTCTGCGTTTTCTCTAACACAACAGGTATTAAATATTATTATAGATGCTCCATCCCTATTTTCTGTGCTCTCATATCCCATTCTTTTGAGCATACCTGAAAGTTTTTCTGAATCTTCTTCGTTCATTTGACATCCATACGTTTGTATAAAGAAGAATTTTCTTTCATCATTAATTTTTTCATTAGTTAATTGTTCTATATCAAAATTCATTATTGTTCCTCCGTTTAAAAATCAAGTTCCATAGTATTATATCAAATTATAATTGCAAAAGAAAGAGTTGAATTATATAGACGATTAAGGGGCTACATAGTACTATATAGCCCCACTTCATATTTTATTGAATATCTTTATACCAGCTTATAAAGGATTGATGCTCTTTAAATCCAATTTTATTGTATAGAGACAATGCCTTTTCATTACTTTTTTCAACCCTAATGTATACATTTTTAATAGCATTTTTATGGCAAAGATCAATTAAATATCTAACAAGCTTTTCTCCATAGCCCTTTTGCCTATATCCATCAAGTATACCAACATTAACAATCGTATATAGACCCTTATTTAAAATAACTTGTCCGTAGCCAACGGCTTGTCCTGTAGTGTTGCAAACAAAAACTCCAAGACCTCTTAAATAATAATCTTCTTCTTCCTCTCTGCAAACATCTTCTACTGTTAATGGAATTCTGTTTTTTTCGTTAAAAACAGAATTTTGAATTTCGCATCTTAGTTTTTCATCTTGTCCTTCTATAAAATGCCTAAATATACATCCATTTTTATTAAATCCATTATATTGATTACTTGTTTTCAATTTCATTAATATATGTTTAGAATTTACATTAAAGTTTAATTTCTTCATTATATATGATGCTTTTGAATTAGCTAACATATCAAATTTAAAAGCATTAATATTAAAAAAAGATAATATTTTACTACTAATCAAATCTATATATTCATCTTTTAGATAAATAGCATAAATATTAGAAAAGTCTTTACTAGAAGGATTTTCATACCAAATATATCCTATATACTTATCTTCAAATTTAAAAAGTTTAATCTGCTTCCTTATAATATATTTTATTATAAATGACTCATCATCATAAATTTCAAAAAAATTTTTATCACATATATAAGCATCTTCGCTTGTTTTATACAATTCCCTAAAATGCTCTATATTAAAAAAAGATAATTTTTCTAAAAAGACCATATTATTTCCTCATTTCACCCAGTTATAAATAAATTATAATTCTTATAATAAGTATAGTCAACTTCCTATATAGCTCAATAATATATTAATTTATCATTAAAATATTAAAAGAAATATATGCATTATTAGAATTTAACTAAAAGCAAATTTTAAACTATAAGTATAATTTTTATTTAATATAATATACTAAGTACATTATACAAAATGCTTCCTCCATGGAATTGAAGGAAGCACAATATTTTTAGAACTATTTTGCGCTTTTACTTTCTAACACCATCTACTTTTAGAAACTTGTGGTTTTTCAATTTTTCCTTCAAAGCCTTTAACCGTATAATGTTCAGTTAATGCATTTGGATCATATGAAATATATCCGCCTTGATAATCAATGTAATTATCATTCATTTTATTAGTAGTATGTCCTTTATTTACATTACTCATAATATCCACACTCCTTTTCTGATTAAAGTAGTATTATATTATAGTAAAACTATTATTTTGAGGTTGAAGTCCATTGATTATTAGTTTCACTTTTTTCGTTTTTACGAGTAGATTCATCCTTATCATAAGTAGTAGGTACTGAACTCCATTCATTATTTCCAGCACTTTTTTGGTTAGAATTAGTACTCCTGCCAGATTTACTACTTAAATTATCATGATTAGTGACTATTGAATTTAAATTTCGAAAATTGTTTGAACTATTTTTTGATTCATTACTCATAATAACACTTCCTTTCACAACAATATATTGTGCACTAATGCTTAGTTTTATCCGTATTTATATTATCCTAGTTTTTCATTTTTATCATAATCTAGATTATTTAATACTTCTAGAAACATATTATACATTTCTACATTCTTATCTTCATCAGAAAGAATTTTGACACCAAAACATAAAACTAGTACAAAATATATTACAAAAAAGAACGGACCTAGTTTCTTTATATAATCATCCATATAAGAAAAAAGACCACTTGCTATTAATCCAGCAAAAAACGATGCACCAATTCCGCAACCACCGCTGGTATATGAACCGAGTTTAGATTTAATAAATATTTTTTCCATACTTACATTTAATATTTTTTCATTTTTAAACCATTTGTTTACTTTATTGTACATAATAAATTTAGCTTTATTTTCGTCATTTGTAAATTTTAATATCATTTTAAAATTATATTTGTATTTTTTTATTATTTCCGGAGTATATATTTTATAATCTGTAGTATTTCTGCTTTCTATTTTTAAAGTATTTAATGAATGCTTGTTTATTGTTTTGATAAGATTATTGTTCTTCAATTTAATGCTTCCTCCAAAAACATTAATTGCAATTTATTGGTGTTATAATAAAATATTCAAATTATATTTATAAATTACAAATTTATTTTTGTAATTGAGGATTTAACTTAACTTTATCAAATTGTGAACTACATAATTATGTTTAAATTTTAAAGAGTAGAAGTTTTTTACCAAAAACTTCTACTCTTTAAAAGTATTTTCCTTAAAATTTTGCTATTTTTCATTGTTATTTTTTGATGTATATGTATTATTATCATCGCTTCTAAGCCATGCGTTTATTAAAGTCTCTGCTGCTCTTGAAGCTTGCTCTTCTGTAAACGTTATTTTCTTTTCATTTAATTCTTCATTCATAAAATTCATCCCCTTAGAACTTTTATATTAAAAAATATGCTATTACATATTCTGAATTAACCTAATAATATAACTAAGTGTGTGAAAATCTCTATTTATTTCATATTTAATATAGTGAAGGCCTTCAATTAAAGTAGTCTCATCAAATTTTTCACTTAAAATCATTAATGTTAACGTATTTATCTTTCCGTCTTTTGTGTCAAAGATCCTAGATTTTTTTATAAACTCATTCTCCATTAATCCAAGTACTATTTTTTCTAATTCTTCATTTATATTCATATTAGGCATTTCGTCAAAAAAACGAATTCCATCTTTAGCTTCACTTATATCTTTGGCTTTAGTTAAATCACAGCCAATAAAAAAAGTGTTTTTAAATGCTGCATCTTTAAAATCTACACCATCTAAATTAACTCCTTCAAATATAGTGTCTTCAAATTTAGCTTCTTTAAATTTACAGCCTTTTAAATTTGAACCGATAAATTCAGAGCCTTTAAAACTACATCTAAAAAAATTACATTTTTTAAAGTGGGCTCCTCTTAAACTAGCATAATCAAAATTTGAATTTGAAAAATTACAATTATAACATTTACTTCTCTTAAGATTCTTATAAATAAAATTTTTATTAGTCTTTTCGGCATTATCATAATAAAAATTTTCTGGTGCACTTTTGTTTGTTGCCATTAGATCTGTCCTTCCATTAATCGAATTGTTGAATTTTATGATTTAATTCCCTATTTACTTATATCTTAGCATATTTTTATAAAATTATATATACTAAGATAAATTCGAAAAGGTAATATAATAAAACAACTGCATAGATTTAAAATATGGGTTGCCATCATATCATAAATTAAGCAGTTGTTTAACGTTCCTTAAAGTTTTAATATTTATTATTTACAGTTATATCTTTACCTCTGGAAACTCTTTTAGTCCTTAAATCGTCACGCTCTCTTTCAACATAAGATTTAACTTTACTTTGAGATAGTTCACCAGTTTGCAAGATTAATTTATCCTTTTTGTTTTTTGACAATTGCATCATCTCCTTTCTAATCTATATTATTAGTTGTACAAATAAAGTTATGTATGTAATCTATAAAGAATTTAAGCATATAGATTTTTAAAATGGAAATCTATATGATTACAAAAAGACAATTCTTCTTCTATTTCTGGATACATAAACTTAACAAAGTGCAAAGCATTTATTACTTGGTGTTTAATTTACCTTCAAGCCAATTTGCAAATTGTATAGCTGTTCTTGGAGAACGTGCATTATACCACCTTACCCATTTTAAAGCTTCAGCACGAAGATATTCTTTATCAACCTCAATTCCCCTTGCTTCAATTATTCCATCAACTATTTTTAAATATTCCTTTTGATCAGGTGAATAGAATGATACAGTAATTCCAAATCTATCTGCTAAAGATAGCTTTTCTTCTATTGCATCATTAGCATGTACATCATCTCCTGCCCTTTCACTAAAAGTTTCCTTTACTAGATGCTTCCTATTTGTTGTTGCATAAATTAATATGTTATTAGACCTATTTTCAACACCGCCTTCTAAAATAGTCTTTAGTGCTGAATAACTTGCTTCTCCTTCTTCAAATACTAAATCATCTACAAATATTATAAATTTTAAATTTTTGTTCTTTAGTATTCGTATTATCTTTGTAAAATCAGCAAGCTTATTCTTATCTACTTCTATAAGTCTTAAGCCCTCATCATAAAATTCATTTGTTATAGCCTTAACGGTTGATGATTTCCCTGTTCCTCTTGAACCATATAATAAAAGATTATTGGCAGTATACCCATTTAAAAATTGTTTTGTATTATCAATTATTATTTCCTTTTGATCCTCATAGCCTACCAAATCTTTTAATCTTATTGGATCTGGTGTTTCGATACCTCGTAAATATTCCTCACCATCTTCATGTTCCCAGACAAAGGCTCTATAATGCCCAAATTCCCCTGTTCCATATTGTTTATAGAATGCTATAACACTTTCAAGGCATTTATCCCACTTTTCCGAATTTAAAATATTTATTTTTAATTTATCAATTGTTTTTTCACTACTATAGTTTAATACTTCTTTATCAAAATCAATTAGATTTTTAACAATATTTTTTTCAAAATCTAAAGGATTAGTTTTATGTAAAATTTCTTCTTTTATGATCTCAGTTTTAATGTTACTTATAAATTGAAGTACAGATAGTTCATATGAAACTTGATTTATAATGTTATTATTCCCCAAATCATTACGATCAATCATATCTGTAAATGGATTGCTTTCTAAAAACATTAAATCTATAATATACTTTTTTAAAGAACTCCCATAAGTTTTATTTAACAACTCATAAGAGAAATTATTATATATGCTTACAGCAGTCGTTATCTCAATGTTACCTGTACTTAGATAATCTAGAAGTTTTTTATACTTCTGTATTACCTTATCCTCTTTAAGTTTAGTAAAAATGCATAATGAGTTTATCATTATATTAGCTTTTCTTATGTTTTCTGAATTTGTATTCATCTTCTTGCCTCCCAATAGTTATTTTATTGCAAATTGCTTTTATAATTTTAAATATTAAGATATATTATAGCACTTTAACTATCTAATTCCAAATATCAATCTATCTATTCATCTATGCTTTAAGAATAAGTGGAAATGTTATTGACACATTACTAAATGATGTTATAATATTAAGTGCGTTTTACGCGGGTGGGTGAGGGAGATTTGAAAGTTGAGTTGAAAGGATGAAAAAATTATTTAAATTACAAGAAAACAATGTCACATTTAGAAGTGAAATGCTTGCAGCACTTACATCATTTTTTGCAGCAGCTTACATCATTATCGTAAATGCAAGTATATTAAGTGATTGTGGAATGAATATGAATCCATTAATAATTGCTACAGTGTTTACTTCTGTCGTCGGATGTCTTTTAGTTGCTTTTATAAGTAACACACCTCTAATCATAGTGCCTGGTATGGGCATTAATGCACTATTTACTTACACATTAGTACAAACTTTAGGTCTTTCTTTTTACGAGGCCTTAACATCGGTGTTTATTGCAGGAATTCTATTTATAATTATTGCATTAACCCCATTAAGTACTATTCTGGTAAGAGCTATACCTGATAACTTGAAAGAATCTATTACCATAGGCATAGGACTTTTCATCACATTTATTGGGCTTCAAAAATCTAAATTAATAGTTTCGGATACGACTACATTACTTAAACTTGGAGATCTTAAGAGTCCTGATGTTTTAGTATTCATTATAATTATGATTTTAACACTTGTGCTATTTCTAAAAAAAATACCAGGTAGCTTTTTAATATCTATTATTTTAGGAACAATAATTTCTATTGGCTTTGGAATTATTGATATTCATAATTTAACTTATTCCATGCCAGACTTTAATAACTATAAGGACATCGTTTTCCATTTAGATTTTGCTTCTCTTGGGAAAATTAAATTTTGGATAGGAACTTTTTCATTAACGCTAGTACTAGTTTTTGAAAATATAGGAATTATCCAAAGCCAGGTTGCAGGAATGCTAAAAAGATCCGAAGCAGCTTCAAGAGCTTTGATTGCAGTATCATTTTCTACTATAACCTCTGCTCTTTTGGGATCTAGTCCAACTGTTTCTGCTGTAGAAGGA
>JAEZKY010000093.1 GCA_023435985.1 Bacillota bacterium
GCATAACACATCTGCTGTAACCTCTTCTATAGCCATATCTGCACAACTATCTATTATTACACTATGCCTTGTAAATTCACGAATAAATTTATTCCAAGCTTTCATAACCTCATCAAAAGATGTCATATTCTTAAAGTGACCTATGCCCTCACAAAGCCTTGTCCCTGATTCAGGGTCTATTCCATTATTTAATGCAATTAATAATGATTTAGGAAAATTCAAGAAACTCATCCCAGTACATCTGTAGCCCCATTTTCCTGGAACTGCAACTTCAACACATCCAATTGCACTATAATTGTAGGCATCTTCCTCTGCTACTCCCTTTTCTATAAAAGAAGGAATAATAACCTCGTCACTATTAAACGCTGGCATACCAAATCCTAATCTTACAACTTCAATACATTCTTTCATAAACTCATCAGATAATCCTTTGTGGTACCGCACTGTTAAGTTAGGTTGTGGCAATTTTGCCTGAGCAACACTTTTTAGGATTAAATAACTTAATGGATTAACTGCATCTTTCTTATCAGAAGTTTGTCCACCAACTGTAACATTTTGATATAATGGACTCCCTGCACTAAATCTTGTATGTGACCAGCTTCTTATTTTATTTATTGTAAATGTCTTAAGCCATAAGTTTGTCAATAATTCAGTAGCACCGTATTCAGTAATAATTTTATCTTTTAAGTCATTTTCATAATAGGGATTTAAGTATTGATCCATTCTGCCATAAGAAAGTGAATGCCCATTTGACTCAATTTGTAAAACCAAATGAATCATCCAAAGTGATTGTATTGCCTCATGAAAGGTATCTGCTGGATAATACGGAACCTTATTTAGTATTCTAGAAATTTCCAATAATTCTGTTTTTCTAGTATCATTATTTTCCGTTTTTGACATTTCCAAAGCTAAATCTGCATAACGCTTTGCAAAAGCTGCTACTGCATCAATTACAATTAAAATTGCTCTATAAAAATAAGATTTATTTAAGTTTCTATAATCCGTAAGATCTAATTCTTTTAACTTCCTTTCTGTTCTCTCTTTATAATTTACCAATCCAAACTTTAATACTTTATCATAATTAACTGCAATATGAGCATCTCCTGAAGCAATATTTCCCTCTGCTTTTATAATTCCAAGGTCATAAAAAATTCTGCTTTCAGCAGGCATTCCTGCAAGTCCTCTATCTTTTAATGTTTTATGTTCCCAAAATGGTGCAATTTCTTTTAAAACCTTTTTAGCATCTTCCGTAATATAGAATATATCCCCATCACGTTTTTCAAATTCATCTAATTCATCAATAACCCAATCCATCGCATATTCAGGAAAAATAGGTGCCGAGCGATTAGATGAAGCTTGATTACCTGCAATTACTGTATCATCTTCAATGAATATAGTCATATTTTTTAATATATTTTCTAAGCACAATGCTCTACGCAGCACCATTGGTTTATCCGCATGTTCTTTGTAACTTTCTGTGGTAAACTTAGCCCTTTCTACACACACCATAGGCTTTGCATTTAATAATTCCTCACGGAAATTATGCATTCTTATTGTTAATTCTCCAAAATAATTCATAAACATTCCCCTCTCATCGAATAACTTAATACTTAAACACCTAGTGCTCATACTCCAATTTCATTTGAAATAATTTTCTTTTCATATACACCTTAATTATATACCGCAGTTGCATTTTGTCAACAAATACATTTCACTTGAAACTTTACTGTTTTTCTTTTGAAATTAGTATAATTAATTTTTATTGGATTGTTATTCAAAAATATAATCTGATTAAAGCACATATAATCAGCTACATTTACATGTGTAAATAGAAAAAATTCAATATATGTTCATTCGCAGGATTATAAATCATTAAATACCTACTCTTCAACATACATTGAATTTCTTTTTTAATATGTACACTAGAATTCATTTATTGTATTATTCTATGCTTACCATTTGGACATGTACTTTTTCTTTCCTTAAACTTTCTAAAACCTCTTCTGGAATATTAGTATCCGTTAGTACATAATCTACTTCATCCGTTTTAAACTGAGATACTACTCCTCGTTCTGAAAACTTTGAAGATACTGTTAATATTACAATTTTATCAGCACTTTCAGCCATAGCCTTTACAGTCTCTGTGCGCATTAAATTTTTCCCTGTAAACCCTATTTTAGAATTATAGCCATCGGTTCCAACAAATAATTTATCTACAAAAAAATCTTTTACTGATTTTCTAGTAAGCGGACCTACCACAACCTGAGATTCTGGTTGATAATCTCCTCCCAATAATACTACTTTTGCATTTCCTTCTCTAATATATGAGGCTATAAAAGTAGAATTAGTAATAATAGTTATATCTTTTTTATTATATGCAAGTTCTTCTGCAAGTAAGGCACACGATGAACCAGATTCAATCATAATTGTTTCCCCATCACTTACAAGTTCACTTGCTAAATGTGCTATTTTCCGTTTTATATCATAATTAAAAGCTAATCTGCTGTTTATATCATCACTTGAGGTCATGACAGCATATCCATGCTCACGCTTTAGCAATCCTTTTTCTTCTAATGCTCCAAGATCTTTTCTTATCGTAACTTGAGACACCTTTAAAAGTTCTGCTAACTTACTGACTTCTATACGTTTATTTTCATTCACAATTTCAAGAAGCTTTGTGTATCTATTTATCATAGCAACCTCCTATCTATTAAATCTAATGGAATTATAACACAAACTATTTACAAAATAAACTAATCATATTTCGAATAAAAGCAGCCTTATTCTATTAAGGTTCATCTAATTATCTAAATCGCTTTATTATAGCAATTATGATTTGTTCGAAATAAAATATTATTTCAAACGTAACTTTATCTTTACACCTAAAATTTTTCGTGTTAACATTAATTCATAAAATGTATTAATAAATGGAGATGATTAATATGAAGGATTTAAAAGCTTGCATTTTTAACATTCAGAAGTATAGTATACATGACGGCCCTGGAATTAGAACCGTAGTATTTTTTAAAGGCTGCCCATTAAGGTGTTCATGGTGCTCAAATCCAGAATCTCAAGATTCTAAAATACAAATTATCTGGGATAAAAGCAAGTGTATAAAATGTCTCCATTGCATAGATGTTTGCCCGCAAAAAATCATCTCTTTATCTTATAATAATATAGAAGTTCGTTCGAAAAAATGTGATGATTGTTTAAAATGTGTAAATTCTTGCCCTAATAAAGCTCTTTCAGTAGAAGGTGAACTTTTAACTCTTGACCAAATTATGAAAGAAGTTATGAAAGACGAGGTATTTTATGAAGAATCCAATGGTGGTGTTACATTGTCTGGCGGTGAAGTATTTATGCAGCACGAAGTTGCATCTAAGCTTTTAAAACTTTTAAAAGAGAAAAATATACACACAGCAATTGAAACCACCGGATATATTTCAAGTAAAGTATTCTCACAGTTTATAAACAATGTTGATTTATTGTTATTTGACGTAAAGCATTATGACAGAGATAAACATTTTAAAGCTACAAATGTTTATAATGATATAATCATAGAAAATTTAAAGTATGCAATAAAAAGTAGGAAAGACGTTATCATACGTATTCCTGTTATTCCAAATATAAATTATAGTTTAGAAGATGCTAAAAGATTTTGTAAGCTACTTAAATCTATTAACGCTGAAAAAATAAACCTGCTTCCGTTTCATCAATTTGGCCAAAAAAAATACACACTTTTAAATAAGCCTTATGCTTTCCGTAATATAAAGCAGCTTCATGAGGAAGATTTATTTGAATATAAAAATATATTCATTAAAAATGGATTTGTACTACTATAAAATATCCTTTTTAATACTCCCCCAAAATTTATAAAAATTTTGTATCCTATAGTTTTTAGTCTTTACCTATATTATAGAATATAAAAACTAACTTTTTAAACATTGTCTTCCCCTATTTCGTTCAAAATACTTTAAATTTATCTACGATAAATTAATCTCTTCCTCCTAAGACATAATATTTATAAAATCTTTTTCATTTTTTACAAACTCAAATTCTTCACATTTAGATACAAGCTCCTTACATTCCTTACTTATTTTAATCGCTTTATCCAAATATTCTATGCACTCGTTTTTCAAGTTCAAGCTCGCATATATTCTGCTTTTAGTAAAATAAGCTAGACTTAAGTTTGATTTATCCTCACAACTTAATTTTACTGATTTATCACATAATTCCAATGCCTCGTGATACATTTTCTTTTTCAGAAAGATTATTGCTTTGTTTAAATACACTCTATGGCTTTCCATTGATAACTCAATAACCTTATTGTAGCAGCTTTCGGCTTCATCATATTGATGCAGTTCAGCTAATGCAAAACCTTTTCTAAAATATGCCTCTGCACAATTATTTTCTATTTCTATAGCTAAATTACAGCAATCTATTGCTTCTTCAAATCTTTTAGGATTAATTGAACTAAGTATTGACGCCTTTTCACAATAAAAATCTTCATTATCAGGTTGTAAATATATTAATCTATCTATACATTCTAATGCCTTATCAAATTCTTTTAAAGTAATATGTCCAACCATCTTGTTCCAATAAATTTTTGCTTTTATGCCACTCATCTTAATAATTTTATCGTATAATCTTATAGCTTGTTGAACTTTTCCATCTGTTAATAATGCATTTGCTTTTGTTTCAAGAATACTTATTACTAATCTTTTAAAAACGTTCACTATTAGCTAACTCCTTCTATTTTTAATTGAATAAAAATATGGCTAATCCTCATTTTTAATTAAAAAATCTAAACAATTTTCTTTTGTAAAATGGTTCAACATCCTTCGTAACCTTCCTAGCCCAATCGTTCATTTCGCTCATATCAATAAAGATTCCATTTAGATATTGGTATGCTATCTCTCCAATCTCTTGAAATATTTCTTTCTTCTTATTATCATCAAAATCGACTATGATTAAATAACTCTTTTCATTATCCTTTATCATAAGCCTCAAATATGCCTTTTTAATATATTTTTGTTTTTTCATATACTCTCTAATAGCTTCTATCATCTGAACAGGGTATTCTCTAGGCTCTCCTACTATAACTTCCGTATCTTTCTTTATAGTTTCTTCTGTTACTGATGCTGATCTTAAATTATTCTTTTCCTTCTTATATCTTTCAATCATCTTTTTGTTATTTTCATTTATTCGAAGACATACACC
>JAEZKY010000112.1 GCA_023435985.1 Bacillota bacterium
TCTTTGTACCTCCTCAGATGTCATATGATGTATGCCAATAAATAAAGTACCATCCTTATTAATAAGTCGATGTAATTCTTTTAGAAACTTATTTTTTTCTTGAACCATATGAAACATGTCTATAGCAATTATTATATTTGCAACATTATCTTTTATTTCATTAATATTTTTTGCGAGGACTGTTTCTACATTTATAAGTTGATATTTGTTAATTTTCTTTTTTACAGATTCTATTGCTAATTCATAAATGTCAACAGCGTAGACTTTGCCACTTTCACCTATAATTTCCGATATTTTTTTAGTGTACCCACCTGAACCGCAACCATAGTCAATTACGATATCTCCATTTTTAATATTAAATTTATTGCACTCTTCGTTGATTGGAGCAATTCTATCTCGCTCTTCTAGCATAGAAATCATATGTTGGACTGTGAAATTATTATGATGCATAAAGTTAATCCTCCTTATTTAATTAAAATTTTTATATTATAAATATTTGACAACATAAATTTAGTTTATAGGCAATAGGCTTAAAATTAGTTCTTATTTAAACTTTTGAGCTTTCTGCCTCTGTCTTAGTATTTTTTATAGTAAGACTAAAAATAATCCCCACAATTGCTATAGCTGCACAAAGCAAAAATGCTTCATTAGGATTTAATTTTTTCGAGTTTTAGATAGTGATTATTTTATTTTTTATAAATATATTAAAGATGTTTTATATCTGTAATAGAAGTGATAAGTCCTATTATTACTTAATTAAAGTAATAATGACTAGTCTTTATTAACTTCAAAATTTTCTTCATCAGCGATTTCATATATTTTTTTATCTTGCAGATAACTTTCCATTAGGTTCTCAGCTTCAGTCATTACCTTATGAATCGCACATTTGCTTTCTCCAAATTCACATCTAAATAAAGCACAATTTCCTTCAACTGCATTTATGACATCCATAAAAGAAATTTCTTCTGCCTTTTTGCTAAAAAAATATCCGCCATTCGCTCCTGAAGTCGAATCAATTAGCCCAGCCTTTACTAATTGTGTTAATATTTTAGAAAGATATGTGACAGATACATTAAAGTGTTTTGCCAGCGTAATTACACTGACTTTTTCACCTTTAGAATGTTCAATCATATATACAATAGTATGTAGAGCATAATTTGTTGCTTTTGTATATTTCAAATAATCACCACCAAAAAGATATTAAAGAGTTTTTATATCTTTAATAATATTATTAACTATGAATCTTGTCAATATTTAAATTCATTTATATATAATAGTTTACTTTTAATGGTTAGGAGATAAGAAAGTGTTTGCTATTTAATAATATTCTATTAGTTATAAGCTGTTAAACATAAGCATTGACAGTAAAAATGCTGTATGATACCATCTAAAGTGATTATTTTATAAAAAAGGAGACTTGAAGAGATGATTTTAGTTGTTCTTAACTAAACTATTAAAATTAAATAGTTTTAGATGCTTTAAAGTTCTAGATGGAACTTAATTAAGTGTGCATTTTAAGAGCAATATCTTCTAGTAAACTCTTTTATAAAAAATAAAGTGACTTTAGATACACATATATTATATATACTTATTTTTGTTAAGCTAAAATATATGTTCATTATTAAGTTTAATTTAAATATGATAAAAGATTTTTAAATAAATTAACTCCCCCTAGATGATATTGTTTGTCTATGGGGAGTTTTAATTTTGTATTAAGAAAGGTGGAAATTTTTAATGGGTTTAAGAAAAGTCACAGAAAGGGTTTATTATCTTATTAATGACAGAGAAACTGACAGACCGGTGCTTGGATATATTAAAGGAGATAAATATGCTTTAATGGTGGATGCAGGAAATTCAAAAAACCATCTTGAGAAATTTAATGAGTCTATAGAAAAATTGAATTTAAAATTACCTGATTATGTTGCAATTACTCATTGGCATTGGGATCATACATATGGGATGCATTCAGTTACAGGAAAAACAATAGCATGTGAAATAACTAATCAACAGTTAAAGGTTATGTCTAAGTGGCAGTGGACAGATGAAGCTATGAAAAAGCGTCTTTCAACTGGAGAAGATATTGAATTTGCAGATACTAATATTCGTAAAGAATATGAAAATCTTCAAGATATAAATGTTGTACCTGCTGATATAGTATTTAAAAATAATTTAGGACTAGACTTAGGAGGATTAAAAGCCATTTTAAAAAATGTGGTTTCACCTCATTCTAAGGACTCAGTAATAGTTTATGTACCTGAGGAAAAAGTAGTATTTATAGGAGATGCTTATGGGATGGATTATTATAATAATTGTGAGTATAACGCAGTTAAATTAAAGAGTCTTATAAATATGTTAGAGGGCTTAGAGTTTGATGTTTGTTTTCCAGGACATTCATCACCTATAAATAAAACTGAAATTATTGAGTATTTAAAATCACAACACAAGAAATAAATTTTAATTAAATATTTTAGATGAACCAGAAGCAGCATTATCACCATTAAAGCAAATGGCTATGCTTAGTATAATTAATGAACTTGTAAAGAAAAAATCCCAGTTTATTATTGCAACTCATTCACCTATATTAATAGCATATCCAGATGCAGATATATTTGTGATAGATGATGATGGAATTAGAAAAACTCCTTATAAAAAGACAGATAATTATATGATAACAAGAAGATTTTTAGAGAATCCTGAAAAAATGATAGACTATTTATTTGAATAGATTATTAAAGTTATTGTACAGTTGATTTTAAAGAGCTTATTATTTCTCTTACAGATTCATCATACTTTAAAAAGCTATGACCTTTTAAATTTAAGGAAACATGCGTAATATTATTGTTGTTTTTGCTATTTTCAACTAGAGTATTGAACATATTTTTGCTTGGCCAGTATGAATCATTTTCAGATGAAATAAGCAGTATCTTGCCCGTATAAGAATCTATATTTATTACGGCATCTGGATTAAAATTCTTTTCTATGGAAGTTTCATAACATCTGCAAAAATTATTATTTTTTGCATTATTCATAGCCTCCTCATCAATATTGAATTTGATATAGGGCAATTCCTTATTATTAAAGGACCATGAAGCTTTTGGCTGTACTTTTAAGATACTGAAAAGATCTTCTGGCAAGCCTTGAAAAACATATGAACTAGGAACACAGGCGATAGTGATCGCTGATTTCATATAATTTGTTAACACTAAAGCAGCTTCTCCTCCTTTAGATTGACCTATAATAATTACTTCATTGTCAGGGATATTGTATTTTTCTTTAATAAAGTTTATGGAATTCGTAAAATACTCAATTGGAACCATTTCTAAAGACTTTGTAAGTTCTCCTACTCCATAGTATGCTAAGAGTAAAATATTGAAATTCTGTTTTAAGTAATTGGATAAATCATTACTTATATTAGATGGAAGACCAGGTACGCTTCCACCCATAATAACTGCTAATGGTTTTCCTTTATTTTCGTAAAAATCTGCATAAATTTCTTTTGACCTGTATTGCTCCATTTTAAATACCTCCTTGAATTATTTAGTTAAGAAGTTCTTTGTAATCTGATTCGAAAACGTTATCTATATATTTATTAATATTTTCAGCTGTGTAATCTATGTTTAGAGCCTTGAGATGATAAGTGCATAAGGTGAAAATTATATCTTTTATGCTACAATCAAGTCTTTCGTCAAGCCAATTGGTTATTACACCAAATATGCTATGTGTAAGAAGAACTGAAGTTATCTCTATATTATCTATACCGCACAAGTGTTTTGTGTTTAAATGCTCTAACAGCATTTTTAAATATACAGTTGTTCTGTCTAGGATTTCTGTACGTTTATTTTCAAATAATTCATTAATGCCCATGGATTTTACAAACAATATTTTGGCAAACTCTTTATTTTTTGCGTATATACAGATTGCACTTGTCATTGAGCTTGTAAATTGTTCGATTACATTATCTTTTAAAAGATTTGAACTTTCTGAGGCAGCATTCATACTCATATTTGAAATTTCATCAAAGATTTGTAGTAATATTTCTTCTTTGTTATTAAAGTAAGAATAAAACGAACCTACAGAAATAGAAGCTTCATTAGTGATATCCTTTATAGAAGTTTCTATATAGCCCTTTTTGGAAAAAACATCAGCAGCAGCTTTTAAAATTACTTTTCGTTTTAATTCTTTTTTATCTTCTATTTTTCTTGAAAGAATATTATCCATAAAAATTCACTACTTAAAAATATAGGTTGTCAATAGAAAAACCAAGGGGTAGTTCTATTCTTTCAATTTCATTATTAACTGTTATTCTCGGTAATAATATTAAAGAAAATGATGAATACAACGATAGATTCATTTCGTAGAAGAATAAGCATTAGTATTGACAAAGTACCTAACACTGTTAGCATATAATAATGTTGATAGAAGGAGAAAAAAACATGTTTAAATTGTTAAAGCTCCTGAGACGAGGAGAGATTGCTCAGATATTTATAAGTCTGATATTTATCGCACGGGTTTGGTTGGATTTGAAACTTCCAGATTATACTTATATATGGTGAACATTATAAATTTATGAACATACTTTAGATGTATAGAGTAATATTAAGTAAGTGACAGAGACAAGAATGTTTTATGATAAACAATTACTTTTAATAGAGAATAATTTGAAAATAGATTTTGAGGGGAAACCATTAAAGTTTGTTAATCATATATATCGAAACATCAATCGTTACTTTTTACCTATATCGGAATTTATTAACCAATTGGAAGGGGAGTTTAATAGCACAAGAAGTAAAGTAAATGTACTATTTAACGAGAAATATTCAATATGTATGAATTATAAGATTAATAATTATAAGTTTATTGTAGTTAATAATGTATTATACTTATCATTATTTGATATATGCAGAATGTTAAATGCTAAATCTAGATGGGATTACAATAGTAGTTCCATATCACTTTATTGGGATAGGGATAAGCATGAGAGTTGTATGAGACCTCGTGGAAGAGTTGCTTTAATTCGATTTGAAGACGTAACTGCAGGTGATGAGTATTTAGATTCTGACAATCTAGAGAAATTTAGAGTAGTAGCAGATTATATGTTTTCAGCTGGTGTTCCATTTCATATAGCATGGATACCAAGGTTTATTGATCCTCCAAACGGCATTGACAATGATATATCTAAAGATTATAGTATGCCTAATGCCAACTTTCTTTTCACAATTGAGCACTTACTGAATAGAAATGGGATAATTGGCTTGCATGGATATACTCATCAGTATGGTAGTGAGGTAAGTGCAGATGGTACTGAGTTCAATGAAGAACGGAATAATGATGAAGAGCGTATAAGAAAAAGAATTGAAGCAGCTATTAATACGGCAAAAAAATTGGAATTGTCTGTGAAGTTCTTTGAGAGTCCTCATTATGCAGCTACTGAATTTCAACAAAGTATATTTGAGCAGTATTTTGAGATGATTTATGAATGTTGCGTGGGCATCTGGGGAGCGCAAATAGTTCTAAGTCCCCGGAATCATAGAACCTTATATATCCCTACACCTTTAGATTATGTAGAAGGGAAGGGTGATACGGAAAACATGCTTGATAGAATAAATAATTTAGGTGAAGCCACATTAGCTAGCTTATTTTATCACCCATATATTGATTTTGAATATATAACACTTAAAAGTGATACTAATGGATATCCACTAAGTAATTATTCGGAAGATTCTCCACTTCATCGAATAGTAAAAGCTTTATATGATAAAAAGTGTAACTTTGCAAAAATCACAGATATAGGCTGCAATAATAAACTATATCATAAGTGAATGCTGAATTTACTAAAATTCGATAGTGAAATAGGAGAGAGGCAAGGGACGCTTCGCCTCCACCATAAAATCCACGACATATGTCGTGGATTATTTAATTTATTTTAATTAAAATACCATATAAGCTAACTTTAAGATAATCCTTAAAGGATTATAGAAAATAAATAATTTTAATAGTTTTAGATAGTAAAGGTTGAAATACTTTATATAAACAATACAAATAAAATGTACTTATATTTATAAATTACTTTTAGGAAATATACTATATGGTGATTTACTTGTGATTTTTTCTTTTAGAAACTTCTAAATAGGCCTCTCTAATCGGTTTTCATACAATTCATAGATCAGTCTTTTTATACATATATTCCTAACTATATAAAAGTTTTTAACACTATTTTATGCTTATTATTGAGCACAATAAATTTTATATAGATTTACAAAGTTTTGATGCACGTTTCGTCTTAAGTGGTAAGTGTTTGTTTTATTTAATTTGTGCTGTCATATTAAAGATAATTTCGGCCATTTCATATGTCGACTTGGTCAATCCATATTTCAGCCAGTGTTGTATTAGGCCAATACTTCCATTAAGCACAAATATAAAATAAAACTCTTTTGTCGACGAAGGTGCTGCCAAATCCATTATCTTGCATTGATCATATATCATAGTAAAAAGCTTTTTTTGGAAATCAGTATCACCTCGTTCACCGAGCAAAATCTGGATATGCTTGTTATTGTCTGCGATGTATTGCAAAAATCCTTGGATAATATGTAAGATACTGTTCTTGTCCATTTGGCTATGAAGATTATCAATAAATTGTCTAAACGATAATAGAACATCATG
>JAEZKY010000177.1 GCA_023435985.1 Bacillota bacterium
AATTATATGCCGCTGATTATATTGAAAAACTTATAACAAGGCCGAAGATATCAGATATAACCATTTTAGGTAATGGTGAAGCTGAACTTGTAGATATTAAATTAGAAAAGGGAGAATATGTAGGTAAGAGAATCAACGATATAAGCCCAAATGAAAGCTTCAGTATCATCGCCTTTTATGAAAATGATGAAATATTTTTTCCCAGACCAGATATGATTTTAAAACCAGGCCTTAAAATTTCAATATTAATAAAATCAAAAAATCCAATGGATGTTTTAAAACATTTTACCGAAGAAAACATAGAACCTGAAAAAATCGCTAAAAATATCGAAATTTTTCCAGGAGTAAAACTAATATCTCAACTTAAAAATAGGATTGACAAAGACTGATCCTGATTTATGTCTTAAATGAGATTATATTTTATCAATTTTTTTTAAATATTCGTCAGAATACTGTATAAATGCTCCTAATTTTTCTTTTAATTTATCATCTAACCGACATACTTGCTGAAAATACTGATCATGTGTATCAAAGATACTTTCTTGATTAATAAGAGTATTCCTTTCAGATAATTCTTCATTCAATTCGGAGGTTAATGCTCTTATTGATATTAACTCTTCCAACATCACAGGGTCAAAATCTGCAGTGATGATGTTAAAAGCAAATGTATTCCAAACCTCCATTTTAAGAACTTTAAGAGTTACTGGTGAATTTTCTTTAATATCAGTTAATATGCTTTCAGCACCTTTTTTATTGTCCTCTACCGTCAATTTTAATGCTATAACTATCCTTTTTATTTGTCTTTGTTCTTTCTCCAACCCTATTTTATGGTTTAAATAAAGACCAATAATGGCTACAATTATTGAACCAAGCAGTATATAGATCGAAGAGAAAACACCTGAAATCCACTGCATTCCAAGTAAAGTAGTTAAAATGAGGATGCAAACAAATACAGCCCCAAAAATTGCTTGAGTAATCTTTCCAATGAAATTAGTAATGACCGAACTCCTTAAAATAATTAAAATCATCCATAAAAATAAAAAGAACACTGCAGTTAACAAAAAAATCAATATATAAACTCCAATTGTTTTTTCACTGCTAAATAAGAAGCTCAAAATAAGCAGTAATATAAATACTAATGATGCTCCCCCAATAGACATTATAACTTTGTTTTCCATTTTGGCTCCCTCAAACTGAGTTAATAAATATTATCTTTTAATATTAATAAGATTTTTTAAGCATTTTATTTGATTCCCAATACCATCTCTAAATTTTAAGTCCAAGAAAACATATTAATCTTCTAATTTGCCTAATAATTACTTTTTATTTTACATTATTGTTATACTGGAAAAATATTGTATTTGAACATAAATAAGTTGAACTTAATATAGGTTGCATATTAACTATTAAAATATCAATGGACTCCATTATGCTAACAAAAAAAGAACTAGAATGCCCTTAAAATTTATAAAAATAGGGATTAAAAATTAGTTATTATCCTACATTTTTTAAAGCTTGTACTGTGTACTGACTACAATACTCTACTAATAAATATAAATAAATATTTGGCTTATTATTCAGTTTATATTGTGAAACAGCCTTAAAATAGTTATTTCCATGAAGGTAGAACTCCAATTAAAATAAAAGACTATAACTTAAAAAACTCAATAAGATAATAGAAAAAAGAAATTTATATCTAAACCAGCTGGTCAACCATCCATTCAGGTAAAAGAGCTATACTTCATTCATTATTAATTCTTGATGCTTAGATGTTATTATTGCAAGGTAACTACCTAAAGTTGGAGCTAAAATATACCCTAAATTTGCAACTATGATATTAACTGGAGTGAATAAATAATTGACTGGATAACCGATAATTATTAAATATACATACTCCATAACAGCCATAATTATTATTCCTAACCCAACACATATCCCATTAAGTAATTGTTTTTCTTTAACCATGAATGTAGCTATAAATCCTCCGATCACCGAAATGCCAATAAGTTCAGCTGTTTCTATTAAACTAATAGAAATTAACCCCGAATCTGTTGGATGAATAATTAAATAGGTAAAAGAGAATACAAAAACCCAAATAACAAATGTAATAACGATTCCAGTAATAATAGCAATGAGATTAAATCCTTTATTCAGATATTTAGTTTTAAAAGATTCTCTATAATTTTCATCCATCATCAGTCCAATGATACCACCAATCGCTGCAAGTAAAATAATCGAAACACCATAAAAAAATGCTATAATAACATATGGCGAAGCAAAAAATGGCAGATCTATTATTAGCATCATAATTAGCCCATCGTATAAAGCATATTGTATCTTCTTTTCTCGGGCATAAAATACAGCTATAAAACCTCCAATTACATATGAAAATAATTGTATAAATGCCCCAAATGTACCAAACCCTAAAATTGGAATTAAATAGAATATAAAACTAACAATAACTCCTAAAATTATAGATATAACTGGATGAAACTTCATAAAACAACCCATTCTTTATAAGCTAAGAATATTATTTAATACTTTTGATTTAAAATATGTAAAAATAATAGTTATGGCAAAAATAAAGTGATATTTATTGTAATTTGCCATATACAGTGTTATATACATCTATAACAATAAATTAATATTAATAAAACTACATTTTGAGTAATTTTTATTTTTAAACTATTAATAGGCAAATAAAGATATAATAAACTTTTATGATGCCTTTAAATTCCAGTTAAAAATAGAATTATATTAAAAAATTCAATAAGATAATAGAAAAAAGAAATTTATATCTAAACCAGCTGATCAACCATCCATTCAGGTTTAAATTCCATTATATCTTCATATGACTGGCCGACACCTAAAAACAGGATCGGTTTATTGATCACATAACCAATGGAAAGTGCTGCTCCGCCTTTTGCGTCTGCATCTGCCTTGGTCAGGACAATTCCATCCACACCAACTGCTTCGTCAAATTTGG